>PNAR01000252.1 GCA_003169715.1 Acidobacteriaceae bacterium
ACCCAGATTGATCTGGAAATGTCGTACCCGCAGCCCGAGCGAGTCTGGGAAATTGTTGAAGGCTTTCTAACTGCTGCATTCAAGGCAGCCGGGCATGAAATCAAAACACCGTTCCAGCGCATGAGTTACGACGAAGCTATGCGTCTTTATGGAAACGACAAACCTGACATGCGTCTGCCTGCGATGACTGATGTGCGCGAGGCCTTTAATTTAGACGAGTTGCAACAGTTCGCCTCGAAATTCAAAATGCGCAAAGATCTGCCGCTGCAAGTCATAAGGATCCCGAAAGCTGGAGACATTTCCGGCACCGAGCGCCGGACGATTGGGACTTACGGCGCATTTCAGCATATACAGGGCAGTACGTTCGTTCAACTCATGACCGATCCGAAAAGGTTCGCCAAGGATTATCCGGAAATTTCAGAACGCGTGTCGAAACTTGCAAAGATTGCTCCGGATGATTTATGGCTGCTGGCGGGAGCGCTCGACAATCCCGAGATTGCGGCGGTTGCGGGACAAACCCTTTCACACTTCTGCGAGAAGTGTGGGTTTCTGCGCTTAGACCTTGCTCAGAAATATGCCATGAAGCATGGGGCATTCGTGAAGACTGGTGATCCGGCGAGAGATTTCAGGTTCCTTTGGGTGACGGATTTTCCAATGTTTGAATGGGACCGTGATAGCAGGCGCTGGAACGCGGCTCACCATCCCTTTACGTCGCCGCACGATCAAGACATGGCGAAACTGGATGGCGGCTTCGAAGCTGTGACCGATCCCAAGTCTCCGCTTGGCGACATACGCGCCTTGGCTTATGACATCGTTTTGAATGGAACCGAGTTGGGGTCCGGTTCGATCCGAATTCATCGCCAGGACATCCAAAGCAAGATCTTCCGCGCGCTGGGCATGACGGACGAAGAGGCCCGCTCGCGGTTCGGTTTTTTCCTGGAGGCTTTGGAGTATGGAACTCCTCCGCATGGCGGGATAGCGCTGGGACTTGATCGCATCGTAATGATTTTGGCCGGGGCGGACAGCTTGCGCGAGGTAATTCCATTTCCGAAGACCGCGCGAGCAGTGGACTTGATGGTGGACGCGCCGACGCCGGTGAGCGAGGTACAGTTGCGGGAACTGGGCATCGCCGTCGGAAGAAAGGGGGCTGTATCCTGAGACTGCAATCGGTTCTATCTTGTTCCATTGTGCTGCTGGCCACGTTCGCAGTCGCGCAGGATACTTGCGCTACGATTCGAGATGTCAAAGAGCATACATATGGCTTTCATCCATACAAACTGTCGAAGGTCGAACGACAACAAAAGTCGAAAGAGATGGATGTTTTTTGGAAACTCGTGAAGCAGAAAGGACCGGAAGGATTGGGCTGTGTCCGGGATCTGATCGAAACAGACAAGGAGGACAAATACTTTCTGTTCGATGCGGCTTCGCTGCTCACGACTTTTGATAAGTCAGGCAATTCGGACAAGACAATTCTGGATGCGCTGGCGGGCACGGACCTCCAAGATGTTGACCCGTCGGCCTACATTTACACGGCGCTGCAGCTCTCGCATCGCAACGCAGATATAGGTGCTGCCGCCCAGAAATACCTACACGCACACGACGTGACCACCTACCTGCCCGCGCATGGAGGTTATGAGCTTGATCGGGTTCGTGGAGCGATCCTGCTCTATGGAAGCATGGCTCCCCCTTTGGTGGATAAGTACCTCGATGCGGAGATTCATTCCTCAGAACCCGAGGTTCGGGACACCGCTGCGATCATTTTGTCTCTGAATATGACCGAAGACAGCTTTAAAGCATTAGCGTCCTCAGCAACGGCGGACGGGCTTTCAAAGGCGGCCAGGGAGCAAGTCATGGCGGTCAAAAAATACCGGACTGTCCGCGTGACCCGGCCAAGTAAGTATACCCGCGAGCAAATGCTGGAAAAGGTGGGCCGTTTTCCGGAAATTGACCCCGATATTAATCAGGCGGAAGACGAAGCTCTTGACAATAGTATCTACGCAACTTTTACGAAGGACGATCTTAGCGCTCTGCAAGAAGGGCGACGCCGAATGATTACAGGTGTGTCCAACGAGTCAGTTGATGGATACCTGGAGATATCCCGCATTATGCTTAATCTCATCAATGTGCTGGATCTCTACAAGAATTTCAGAATCCATTAACCACGACGAAAAACTTTTTGATCGAAGAGATTTGGATAGTGGGGCTGGGAGGACCTTGCCACGATGGAGTTGTCGCCACCGTTTTGCCCACCAGACGACGCTATAAATTATACTTCTTCATCAGGTGACGGAAGGACCGATAAGAAATCTTAAGAAGATCGGCGGCGCGAGTTTGGACTCCGTTGGATTGCGACAGTGCCGTAAGCAAGAGAGAGCGTTCGACGTCAGCGACGTATTTCTCCATTTCGAGACCCTCGGGTAGGGTTGATCCATTTCCCGCGTGAAACATGCCATTCGTTCCAACGCCGGCCGCTGCTGCCTTAGCTTTGGATCGCTCTACTGGCAATTCCACGTGCAATTCTTCGCCGGTTTCGAGCGCGACAGCGCGTTCAATTGTGTTTTCAAGCTGCCGGACATTGCCGGGCCAGTCATATCCGCACAACGATTCCAGCGATTGCACGTGCACGCGCAAAATATTTCTGCCCGCAGCTGGAGCATACTTTTTCAAGAAATGATTGACGAGCAGCGGTACATCTTCGCGGCGCTGACGAAGCGGAGGCACGGAGATTGGAATTACGCTGAGCCGGTAATACAGGTCTTCCCGGAAAGTATTTTCAGCTACTTGTTTATCCAAATCGCGGTTGGTGGCGGCAATCACGCGTACGTCAATGGCGATTTCGGTCGTTCCTCCAACAGGGCGCACACAACGCTCCTGAAGAACGCGAAGCAGCTTCACCTGCATGGTCAGGCTCATCTCGCTGATCTCGTCCAGAAAGATGGTGCCCTGGGTTGCGACTTCGAATAGTCCGCGCTTGTTCTGGTTGGCTCCGGTAAATGCGCCCTTTACATATCCAAAAAGTTCGCTCTCCAAAAGTGTTTCGGGAAACGCTCCGCAATTAATTGAGACAAAGGGATCGGTGGCCCGGGGAGAGCACACGTGAACCGCGCGGGCGACAAGTTCTTTGCCGGTTCCGCTTTCGCCGTAAATCAAAACGGTGCTCTGCGTGGAAGCAACCGTGCGAATGGTTTGTTTCAGTTGTTCCATCGCCGAGCTAACGCCGACAATGTTATCCAACGAATTGCGTGTAGCGGCATCGCGCTTAAACGCAAAATTTTGCCGGCTGAGAGTCATTTTTTCCAGGGCACGGTTAATCGCGAGCTTAATCTCGTCCACTAGTCCCGGAGATTTGCGTATGTAGTCGGTTGCGCCACCTGCCTTCACTGCCTCTACGGCGGCCCCGTAATCGTCAACTGCGGTAATCAGGATTACAGCCGACTCTGGAGACACTTGATGAGCGTGGCGAAGCACCTCGATGCCATCTGTGTTCGGCATCTTAATGTCGGTAACGACGACGTCGTATAAGGCGCCATCGAGCTTTCTTTTCGCCTCGTCTCCGGATTTAACGGTTTCGACTTTGTGACCGTCGCGGCGCAGAGCAATGTCGAGCATTTCGCAGATGGAACGCTCGTCGTCACAAACCAAAATGTTACCCATGCGCGCCTCCTGCCGATGCCGTTGCCGCGTTCACATTTTCGGAGTTCGCCACGCTATATGGTTCATTGAGAATTTTCTGACTGGGTGTTGGAACCTCACCCGCGAGCACGCTGTGCAATCGAAGGACGAAAACGCAGCCCTCGCCTGGCTTTGATCGTGCCCAAACCTTGCCTTCGTGTGCTTGCACAATCTGGTAGACGATAGCCAGACCCAATCCAGTCCCGCCCTCAAATTGCGATTGGAATGGCTCAAAGACTTTTTCCGTCAACTGTGGACTCATTCCGGGGCCGGTGTCGGCGAAATTAAGTTGCCAGTCATCGCCAGCTTTTTCGATTGAAACGGTTAGCGTTCCGCCATTGTTCATTGCGCGCACGGCGTTCTGACAGAAATTCCAAAAGACCTGCTTGATTTTGTCGCCGTCGGCAAGGACCAGGGCTTTCTCTGCGCAATAGCGGCGCTCAATGCGAATGTTTACGTTTTCGGCAATGAAGCGGTGCTCCAGCAGCGTTAGAGTGTCTTCCAACAACGGAATAAGATCAACCTGCGTGAAGCGATACTGCTTGCCTCGAGAGTAAGCCAGAAAGTCGGTGATGATGTCATTCAGCCGCTCCGACTCGCGGGTTACGATCTCCAGTAATTGACGGTGATCGTCTTTCAAGTCAGGGATGCCTGACAGCATATAGACGGAGCCGGCGATGGAAGTCAGAGGGTTGCGGATTTCGTGAGCAATGGCGGAAGCTAATCTCCCAACCGCCGCCAACCGGTCTTGCAGGCGGACTTCGCGCTCAAGACGCCTGATCTCAGTCAGGTCATCAAACGTATAAACGTAGCCCAGTGTTCCCTGGTCAGGAACTGTAAGGGACGAAACCATAATCCTGAACGTCTTGCGAAAGCTATTGGGCACTACCACTCGAACTTCACTATGTGCGCGTTCGGAATCAAGTTGCGGCAGCGAATCCAGAAAGATATTACTGACCGGCTGATTCAGCAGCTCATTTTCGGAACGCTCTAATAGTTTTTGGGCGGCCAGGTTCACCAGCGTGATATGCCCGTCCAAGCCGGTCGTGATCAGACCGCAACTAGTCGCCTGAATGATGTTCTCATGCAGCGCTTGCAGGCTTCGAAGTTCACCACTCGTATGCTTCAGTTTTACATCTACCTGACGCAGTTTGGTGGCCAGAAGGCTTGCAAGGTAGGCGATGGCGAGGTAGGCAAAGAAGTTGACAAGAATAATGGCCTGTAGAGCCCGTAAGTCTGGATGGCTTGTCGAATAGGATTGAATAACTCCGTAGTAGCTCATCTCAAGCATGGTGCCGTAGAGGATGAAAGCCAGCGACGCGGTTATGTAAGTCCACCAGCGGGGCAGCAGGACGCTGGCAACGATCACCACGAGTGGATAAAGGAAGTTAAGCGAGCTATCTTCTCCACCAGTTGCATAGACGACCAAAGAGACTAATGCGAGATCGGTGAGTACCTGCAAAATGGATTGAATGCGATGCTCTTGCCAAAAAGATAATAAGAGGAGATAAAAAACAGAGATTGCGTACCAGAGGAGGATCGTATTAACGAACAATCGCAGCGGAAGCGGATTGAGAGTAAGCCGCGAAACAGCCAGCTCGATTCCCAGGAGGAAGGTCAGAATTATAATGCGAACCTTGACCAGCCAGGCTAGCCACTGCCGTTCATCAAACATGGATTGCATGATTACCTAATCCCGTACTTTTTCTTCGGGAGCGGCGGCAGGGGCGGTCCGCGGCGAGAAGAGCTGTTTTGGAGAGAGGCGTCGTACAGTTTTGGTCGCGCGCTTCTCTCCGAATTCAGGCGGCTATCCAGCCAACTTTCCGATCATTGCGAACAGCGGCATATAAAGAGAAATAACGATACCTCCCACGACAATACCGAGGACACCGATAATGATCGGTTCAAGCATAGCCATCATGTCTTTGGTTGCGTTGTCAACCTCATCCTCATAGAAGTCCGCAATCTTCTGGAGCATTGCGTCCATGGCGCCCGTGGCTTCTCCGACTCCGATCATCTGAGTAACCATGTTGGGAAAGACGCCTGATTCGCGCAGAGGATCAACGATCGTGCGGCCTTCTTCAATGGCCTTGCGCACGCGCATCAAAGCTTCTTCCAGAACCGCGTTTCCCGATGTCCTGGCGGTAATGCTGAGACCTTCGAGTATCGGCACGCCAGATGTAATCAGAGTACCCAAAGTTCGAGTAAAGCGTGCAACGGCGATTTTGCGAAGCAGAATTCCAAGGACTGGCAATTTCAACAAGGCAAAATCAAAATAGTAACGTCCCTTGGGATGCTTTCGAATCTGCTTTACACCCACCACCAAACCTACGATGCCTAAGATAAAAAACCACCAGAACGTGCCGACAAAAGCGCTGAGGCCTATTACTATGCGGGTTGGCAACGGGAGTGCCACTCCCAATCCGACGAAGAGATTGGTGAATATTGGAACGACCCATTTAAGGAGTGCG
The DNA here is from genome assembly GCA_003169715.1 of Acidobacteriaceae bacterium. Classification (GTDB taxonomy): domain Bacteria; phylum Acidobacteriota; class Terriglobia; order Terriglobales; family Acidobacteriaceae; genus PALSA-188. The sequence goes on from PNAR01000252.1 coordinate 6,144, forward strand.
CCCACGATTAAGCCAGCCAGGCTGACTACAGCTACTGGATATATAAGAGCTGACTTGACTGCGGACTTCAGTTTCACGGCTTTCTCAACATACAGAGCTAGTCGTTGCAGAATGAGGTCCAAAATACCACCGGTTTCTCCCGCCTCAATCATGTTCGTAGTAAGGTCATCGAAAACTTTGGGATATCCACGCATCGCGTTGGCGAGCGTAGCGCCGCCTTCCACGGTTGTGCGGACTCCGGTAAGTGTCTTCTGGAATGCCATGTTTTCCTGATTGGCTGCCAATATCTCAAGGCACTGCACCAACGGCAATCCAGCGTCAATCATTACCGAAAATTGGCGGAAGAAAATGGCTATCTCTTTGACCTTCACCTTGCCTGAGCCGAAAGTCGGGAGCGCAAATTCCTTACCCTTCTCTCGAATAGAGCCTGCGGTGATTTGTTCACGCCGCAACTGGACGGTGAGCATTTGCTTGTTCGATGCGGTCCGCTCACCGGTAATTTTTTGACCCGCTTCGTTCTTTCCCGAGAATGTAAAAACTGGCATATAAGCCTCTCCTGAACTGCTCTGGGTCTCTTAAAAGGCACAGTTCGCGCGCCCTTTAGTAGTTATGTGAATCTTCTACACGGCGTTCTTTAAGTCCACATCGCAACAACACTACCGCTTCGTGGGCGACGCACCTTTTGCAAGCGGCGCGGGTTGATTGCGATTTAGTCCCGCACCCCGATTGATCATTTCCTGCAGTTCGTCCGGCATGCTGGATCGCGCGACCGCAACCTCAAGGGTGATCTGCTTTTGCAAATACAAAGTCGCCAGAGACTGGTTAAACGTCTGCATGCCGAATTTGTCCTGGCCCGACTGCATCGCCGAATAAATTTGGTGAACTTTGTCCTCGCGGATCAAGTTTCGGATGGCTGCATTGGGAACCAGAATCTCCATGCACATGGCGCGGCCCTTGCCGTCTGCCTTTGCGAGGAGGCTTTGGCACATAATGCCTTCGAGCACCAGTGATAACTGAGCTCGAATCTGTGGCTGCTGGTGTGCGGGAAAGACGTCAATAATTCTGTTGATTGTCGAAATCGCCGAGTTAGTATGCAGAGTGCCGAAGGTTAAGTGCCCGGTTTCAGCGATGCGCAACGCTGATTCGATGGTTTCAAGATCGCGCATTTCGCCGATCAGCACCACATCGGGATCTTCACGCAGAGCAGCCCGTAACGCGTCGGTGAAGCTCTTCGTGTCAGCGTGCAATTCGCGCTGATTGACCACGCAATTTTTGTTCATGTGCACGAACTCAATCGGATCTTCAATCGTCAGGATGTGCTCGTGGCGCTCGGTGTTGATCTTGTCAATCATGGCAGCTAGGGTTGTTGATTTTCCCGATCCGGTGGGGCCTGTAACCAACACGAGTCCTCTGGGCTTTTCGCACATCTTGGTTACGACAGCCGGTAATCCGAGCTGATTGAAAGACTTGATCTCGAACGGGATGAGACGAAATACCGCAGACGTTGCGCCACGCTGATTGAAGGTGTTGGCGCGAAATCGGGCAAGGCCTTTCAACCCGAAAGAAAAGTCCAACTCGAAGCTTTCTTCGAAGCGATGCTTCTGCGCATCGGTCATCACGCTGTAGGCGAGTTGCTTGGTTTCCGCTGGTGTCATTTGCGGAAGATCGAGCGGGACCAAATGTCCGTGCACGCGAATTTGAGGCGGCGAATTAGTTGTGATGTGGAGATCGCTGCCTCCCATCTCCAACATTCTTTTCAACAGATCACTTAATGCCAAGCCCATGGCTTTGTCCCTTTCTTTTCCAAACAAACCTTAGTGGATAGTTTCGCGTGCCACCTCTTCAAGCGTGGTCATGCCGGCAGCTACTTTGATCAATCCGCTGCGCCGCAAAGTAATCATTCCCCGTTCGATTGCTTTCTTCTTCAGCTCCACCGCAGACGCGCCCACTAATACGAGTTCTCTGATCTCATCGTCCACTTCCATCACTTCATAGAGACCCGTGCGCCCTTTGTATCCTGTGTTATTGCAAACTCCACAACCTTTGCCCTTTTGGATCTTTGTGGTCTTGGCTTCTTCGGCGCCATATCCTTCTTCGAGTAATGTCTGGTAAGGCACATCCACGACTTCGGCGCATTCTTTGCAAATGCGACGCACCAAACGTTGGGCGCAAATCAGGTGCACGGATGTTGCAACCAGGAACGGCTCAATGCCCATATTCATGAGCCGCGTGATCGTTTCCGGAGCGCCATTGGTATGAAGAGTGGAGAGCACAAGGTGGCCGGTAAGTGCGGCTTTAATTGCAATTTCAGCAGTCTCAAAATCTCGAATTTCGCCGACCAGGATAATGTTTGGATCCTGCCGCAGGAACGCGCGAAGAGCAGCGGCAAAGTTCAGGCCGATCTGCTCCTTCATCTGGACCTGATTCACACCGCCCAACTGAAACTCGACCGGATCTTCCGCGGTCATAATGTTGGTGTCAGGCTGATTCAGGCGAGCGATGGAAGAATATAGAGTGTTTGTTTTACCTGAGCCTGTGGGCCCGGTGACCAGCACCATCCCATATGGCTTCAAAATTGCTTTTTCGAATTTGACCAAAGATTCTTGTTCAAAACCCAGCTTGGTCATGTCGAGGCGCAAGTTTTCTTTGTCGAGCAACCGAAGCACAATTTTTTCGCCCCAGAGAGTGGGCAGGGTGCTTACACGAAAATCGAGTTGCTTCTTTCGTCCGCCAATCGCCATTTTCAGCATGATGCGGCCGTCTTGCGGCAAACGCTTTTCGCTGATGTCGAGCTTCGCCATGATCTTCAGGCGGGACGTGATTGCGTCCTTCAATTTCAGCGGCGGAGACATGATCGCCTGCAGCACGCCGTCAATACGGAACCGGACTCGGAATTCCTTTTCGTAGGGCTCAATGTGAATGTC
>PNAR01000087.1 GCA_003169715.1 Acidobacteriaceae bacterium
AACTTCCTCCGTCCTTATCGAGCCGCAAACCCGAAACGTGCGTTTCCACCCAGGGGAGCATCCCAAAGGGAGTGAAGGCTGCCCCAGGGTCGCAATAAATTTCCTTGCCGTTCAGCTTCACGAGCACGACATTGGCATCGAGTCGGTTTCTGTCCATGGACTGCGGGAGAAAAAAATAATTGCTGCGATCCGATACCCATACCCCATAAGCCTCAACGCCCGCAGCCCGGACGAGGGCGAGATAAAGCCAGGTAAGTTGTTGCCCATTTCCATAGCCGCGTTTCCAAACGTCCTCGGCGTTACTGGCTTCTTTCTGCTTCTCGCGTTTCTCCTCCTGCTCCGTTTTTCGGACTTCATAAGAGGTGTTTCGTAGCTGCTGGACCCGGGCGTAAATCTTCTCAAGTTTCGTCTCAGGAGCGTCATTCGGCGAAACGATCTGGGACACGGCCTGTTCCATAGCCCCGCGTTTTCCAACAAAGCTTTCGAGTTTATCGTTCAGCTTCTTGCCGGCTTTTTTCCAGAACTTATCGGGATCGCGTTCGAGTGAATCCTCACTGTAGATAAAATCCACGCGGGACTTTAATTCATTTTCCGGCGGCATAAAGTCTTCCGTCTGGAATGCCGGAATATTGTTCACTTCCATACGAATAATGTGGTCAGGCCCTTCTTTGGGCGGGGATGAGCCTGCCGGCAACCAGTTCCAACTCCACCGCAGGGACAATTGGCTATAGTCGGATTGATAGAACTTGAGAGAAAATTTGGCGGCCTTAGTAAACAGTTCGTTACTCAGAATCCAGTGAGAGTTGTAAATGTAATTCTCGGGTAAATCCTGCGTGTAGTAGTACTCGATGATTCCGCCAACCTGAACATCAGGAAGAGTGAAAGTTTTCGCCAGATATTTCAGGCCTCTGGCTTTGGCGATTTCCTTGTCGAAAACCTTCCCATCGAAATTTACGATGGAACCATCCGGACGTATAGTTCGAGCCCGGACGTTGACAATATTTCCCGCATCCTTATAGAAAGGGATCTCCACATCCGCGTATTTCCGGCCTTCTTCAGTAAGAATCTTGATGCGGAAGTAGTCGTCCTCGTGGGAGGTTGAGCCATTGTCGTCCCGGTCAACCTGGCGGAACAATATGATTGCTGGCGCTCCCGGCGCATTGGGATCGCTGGTCATCTTTAATTCTTCCGGTGAGGCTGCCTGAAATCCAGGGCTTGCCGACGCTGAGTTAGGACAGACAATAGTAGGCAGGGCAAGCAACAAAGCAACGAGGAAGCGTCGAATAAACATGGCAACTCTCAACGAAGGAGTTCTTGTATGCACAATCGCCGTCAGGGAAGGGATCGGACTTTTCTCGCGTACTGTGCACTACATCTCGCGCCGAAGTCCGCTCAGAACCGACTTTTCTGAGGGCTCCAACGTCATATGGAACGCGACAATACAGGGATGCCGAGGCTATGTCAATAGAACCGACGTGTGGGTGGATTCGCTAGCTTACGAAGGTTCTCCGCGGTCATTCGGCCGACTGGCCCGCCAAGCGCATGTCTTTAGCGATACCGAAGGAATCGAGTGCCGGGCATCAGAATGTTGGGCCTTGATCTTTTCGAAGCATCCTTCTGTTTCCAACGGAACCGCACCAGGGGGAGCGGAAGGACTTCAAAGGGCAAGTACAATCTCTTTCACTTCTTCGCTTTGGCATTGGCGTTTCCAAGCATCTCCACTTCTTTACCGGTATGAATCTTCGCCGCCTCGAGAATGTTCGTGTACTCCTTCTTGCTCATACGCAGGGTAACAGTCTTAGCGACGTCTTTCTCGCGATAGTGAATGTCGAGCCAATGGCTCTTAGATTTTGTCAGCATGACAATGGCCCCGGCGCCCAAAGAGGCCACCATCACAATGGCGCCAGTACCAATCCGATGTTTCTTGGTGTATTCATACGAGAACTTATCCACTTGGTCGTAGGGAATGATCACGACATCGTGATCGGCAACACGAACCACGACCGTCTTATTCGCGTCACTAAAAATTAGGGTGGCGTTTGTCTGTCTTCCCTTGGCGTCCGCCAACTTAACCAGGTCAAAAGTCGTATCTTCGGCGACGCAGAAAGGAATGACCATCAAAACAATGATGACAAGGGCGCAAGTAATTCTTTTCATGGATTGCCTTCCGCGCATCCCGCAGTTCCGGACGCCGCTTGATTCTGGCGGGAAGTATATCCAACCACGCGTGAGGATCAAACTTTCTTGCTAGAAATTCCCGCGGAGATCCAATCCCTTATAATAGAGGGTTCCTCAACCTCTTTTGAGACGGCCCGTAGGGCTGGGGAATTGGAAATTCGTCACGCAGCGCAGGTGGCAGGACCGCTTTAACCAATGTCCACGGAAACCATAATTGTTCGCGGTGCGCGGGTTCACAATCTTAAGAATATAGACTTTGAGATCCCACACAATGCGCTAACGGTTGTTACCGGCGTATCGGGCTCAGGGAAATCTTCGCTTGCCTTTGACACTATTTATGCAGAGGGACAGCGGCGATATGTGGAGTCGCTCTCTGCGTATGCGCGGCAGTTCCTGGAACGCATCGAGAAGCCGGACGTTGACGTAATTGATGGTATAGCCCCTGCTGTTGCGATCCGGCAGAAAAATTCCACGCGCAATCCGCGTTCCACCGTCGGCACGGCCACCGAGATTTATGACTACCTGCGATTGCTCTACGCGCGGATCGGCCGGACTTACTGCCTGCGGTGCGGGGCCGAGGTAAAGAAAGATACCGTGGATGAGGTCGCGTCGGCAGTTTTGTCCATGGATGAAGGGACCCGGCTAAATGTTCTTTTTCCATTGCGGATATCTGATGCGCCTCAGCCGGAGAAAAAGAAGCCTCGCAGCGGGAAGAAGAAGGCAGCAGCCTCAAGTCCACATACGGATTTGCTCAAGACCCAACTCTTTGAAGTTCGGCAGCGCGGCTTCAACCGCCTTTATCAGGATGGTCAGATATTCGAATTTTCGTCTCCGGAATCTCTGCTGGAAGTTAATTTTGCCCAGCCGGTGTTCCTGCTTGTAGATCGCCTGGTGGTTTCGCCGGATGCGAGGGCACGGATTGTTGACGCGGTGGAAATCTGTTATCGCGAGGCCGGAGAAGTTATTTTTGAGACCGCCCCGCGCGACGGAAAGCAGCCGGAACATCTGCGATTCTCACAGCGATTCGAATGTAAGCAGTGCAACATCCGGTATGACGAGCCAGAGCCGCATTTGTTTTCCTTCAACAACCCGTTCGGCGCTTGTCCCCGATGCCAGGGATTCGGTAATACCATTGATTTCGATCTCGGCCTGGTGATCCCGGACGCTTCAAAGACGCTGAATGAGGGTGCCATCGAACCCTGGACCAAGCCCAAGTACAAAACACTCTTTGCCGACCTGAAGCGATTTGTCCGGCAGGTGAACGTTCCGCTCAATGTGCCCTGGGAGGAACTGGAATCTGGGCAGCAGAAAACGGTTATGGAAGGCGACGGAACGTTTCCGGGAATTCGCGGTTTTTTCAAGCACCTGGAACGCAAGAAATACAAGTTGCATGTTCGCGTGTTTCTTAGCCGCTATCGGGGATACTCACTCTGTTCCGACTGTGAAGGAACGCGCCTACGGGCCGAAGCTCGACAGGTGAAGATCAATGGCAAGAATATTTGCCAGCTTTGTTGCATGACTATTGAGCAGGCTGCGCAATTTGTGGATCATCTTGAGTTGACGGCGCAGGAAACGGGGATTGCGGAGAGACTTCTCGAGGAAATCCGCGAGCGGTTGCGATTCCTTAAGGATGTTGGGTTGGAATACCTCACGCTGGACCGGCTCTCCTCGACACTCTCGGGCGGGGAGGCGCAACGGATTCAGCTCGCGACTTCACTGGGATCGCGGTTGGTCGGAACGCTGTATGTGCTCGACGAGCCTTCGATCGGACTTCATAGCCGCGACACGCATCGTCTCATAAACATCCTGCATGGCCTGCGTGACCTGGGAAATACAATTCTTGTGGTTGAGCACGATCCAGATGTGATGCGGGCCTCGGACACGATCCTCGACCTAGGGCCCGGTGCGGGTGAACACGGGGGGAAGGTTATTGCTTCTGGCACTTATGATGAGATCCAAAAAATTCCAGCCTCGCTAACCGGGCGCTATCTTGCGCACGAGTTGAAAATTCAAATTCCAGGGACGAGACGAAAAGTTGGACGCGAGGAAATCAAAATTTATGGAGCGCGAACCCACAATCTAAAAAATTTGGACATTGCGATTCCGTTGGGGATGCTGGTGGCTTTAACCGGCGTGTCCGGGTCTGGAAAATCTACTCTGCTGCATGATGTTCTATATAAGGCATTAGCCGCGGCGAAGCGGCAAATGAACGGCTTCCCTCCCCCGGACGCAGGCTGGGACCGATTGGAAGGGGATGAATTTATAGACGAAGTTGTGCTGGTGGATCAATCTCCGATCGGGCGCACCCCGCGTTCGAATCCGGTGACCTACATTAAAGCCTTCGACGCCATTCGGGATCTCTTCGCTTCCCTTCCCGAATCTCACAAGCGGGGATTTACCCCAGGACATTTTTCCTTCAATATCGCCGGCGGCCGCTGCGAAGTTTGCCAGGGCGACGGTACCGTCACCGTGGAAATGCAATTTCTAGCGGACGTTGAGCTGGTATGCGAGGAATGTAAAGGAACGCGCTATAAGCCGCAGGTTTTGGAAGTGCGCTATCGCGGAAGAAACATCCATGACGTTTTGAATCTTACGGTCAAAGAGGCCTTGCAGTTTTTTGGCGGGGTTCCAAAGATTGTGGATAAGTTACGCGTTCTGGAAGAAGTGGGTCTCGGATATTTGCGTCTGGGCCAGTCAGCTACAACTTTGTCTGGAGGAGAAGCGCAGCGCATGAAGCTGGCGGCACATTTACAGCCTACGGCGCGCGGGATTGGGCGTCCCGCTAGCCTTCCGGGCAAACGGCGATTGCGGGTGCTTTATATTTTTGACGAGCCGACCACAGGATTGCATTTCGATGATGTAAGCAAACTACTTTCGGCGTTCCGGCGTTTGATAGATGCGGGCGGGTCGGTTCTTGTGATTGAACACAACCTTGAAGTGATCAAAACGGCGGATTGGGTCATTGACTTAGGGCCAGAAGGCGGAGATCGCGGCGGCTACGTTGTAGGCGCCGGCCCCCCAGAAATGATCGCAGGATTGCCCTCTTCATATACCGGGCGCTATTTGGCGCATGTACTCAATGGAAACAAACCGCATCCCAATCAATCGGCTCCGAAAAGTGCTTAGACTATTCATCAATGAGATGTCCGCGAGTCCCAAACGGCGATCTTTGCTTGTCGTGCTGGCACCTATCTTGCTGATTGGTATCGCTGCCGGCCAAACCAAGACGACCATTACGCACCATCGCACTGTGGAGCAGAACTCTTCTACACAGCTTACGCAGGCCGAAAGCGCAATTGAGAAGAACGACTACACAAGGGCGGAGCCACTCCTGCAAAAACTTGTCCTGGAGAGTCCTGACAACTATCAGGCGTGGTTCGATCTCGGGTTCATTTTCCATGCGCTGGGAAGAACGGAAGAGTCCATTGCGGCTTATCGCAAATCGGTTACGGCGAATCCCAACATCTTCGAATCAAATCTGAATCTCGGGCTGACGCTTGCCCAGTCGCATAATCCGGAGGCGGAGCAGTTTCTTTTCGCAGCCACTAAACTGAAACCTACAGCTCACGTAGAAGAAGGACAAGCAAGAGCGTGGCTGTCGCTGGCGCACTTAATCGAAGCGACAAAACCGGGCGATGCATTGGATGCCTATCGTCAGGCTGCAATTCTCCGGCCTGCCGATCCGGAGCCTCATCTTTCCGCTGGTTTACTTCTCGAGAAGCAGGGTCGCTTCGAAGATGCGGTGCAGGAATACAGGGAGGCACTCGCCTTGGATGCCACGTCCACGGATGCGATGACCGGTCTTGCTAACGCGTACATGCGCGCACATCAACTTCCACAGGCGGAAGAAATGCTCCGCAAGCTTGCCACCGCCCATCCAAACGATGGCTCGATATGTAATCAGTTAGGAAGAATTCTGACAGCAGAAGGAAAAGAAGATGATGCGATTGCGGAACTGGAGACAGGACTGAGGCTCGCTCCGGGCGACAGCGCCGCGCGACGAGATCTCGCGGATCTGTATGCGGATTCTGGAAAATATGACAAGGCGGAGGCGGCTTACCGGTGGCTCGTGGAGAAGACTCCCGGAGATTCAGAATTGCACGACAGCCTTGGAAAAGCTTTGCTGAAACAGCGTAAGTTTCCCGACGCGCAGCAGGAATTCATGGCGGCGGTGCGCTTGAAACCAGATTTTGGCGCGGCTTACGGCGATCTGGCGGTTGCGGCCAACGAAAATAAAAACTATGACCTTGCAATTAAAGCTGCCGACGCCCGCTCCAAATTCCTTCCGGAGATTCCGGTCTCATACTTTTTGCGTGCGACGGCCTATGACCACCTGCGTGACAGGAAACACGCAGTGTTGAATTATCATAAGTTCCTGGAGGTTGCGAACGGGCAGTATCCCGATCAGGAATGGCAAGCCCGCCAGCGCCTAAAGGCGATAGAGATTAAAAAATAGAAGTAATCGCATGCGTCTGGGAATCATAATAACCGCACTCATTGTCATCATTTCCTTGGCCGCATTCGGGGCGAAAACGGACGAGGATGAGCTTCCCCGGCTTATCCAACACGCCCGGTCCGCTCGTATTGAGCAGCAGCCGGGCCTATACACTAATATCGCGGAACGTGAATTAAAACTGGCTGATCAGTTGTACTCGGCAGACGATATAGAAAAAGCGCGGGCAGCGTTGGGCGGCGTGGTTTCATATGCCGATAAGGCCAGCGACGCAGCAATTCAAACCGGCAAGGATCTTAAGCATACAGAAATCGCAATGCGGAAAATGTCTTTCAAGTTGCGGGATATGGAACGGAAGTTGACTTTCAGCGACCAACCGCCTTTACAGGGTGCGTCCGATCACCTCGAAAAACTGCGCACGAGCCTTCTGGCACGCATGTTCAAGAAAAGGAAATGATTCACCTGCGTGCAATGATCGGAGCCTTGGTCTCGGGACTGCTGCTATTTTCCGCATCCTATGCCCAGAGCAGCCGCGATCCCCTGACGCCTCTGGAAATTGACCAACTGCGCGATCAGGCTCAGGACGCCGATCTCCGGATGAAGCTCTTCGTTCAGTTTGCACGCCAACGGCTGGATGCGATTGACAAAGTTCGCTCGGATCCTAAAGTTACGGATCGCGGAGCGGCAACCCATGACGGGCTTCAGGCCTTTCTCGACGTCTATGACGAAATGAACGACAACGTGGATGCTTTTGACGACCAGAAAGCCGACTTTCGAAAGGGCCTGAAACTCATTATTGAGGCGGATGTGGAATTTCAGGCTAAACTTCGGGCCTTGCAAAATTCGGTGAATCCAAATAAAGACGAGCTTAAAGTTTACGAATTCCTGCTCCAAAGCGCGCTGGAGACTGTTGACGACAGCGCCAAAGACCACCGGGAACTGCTGGCGCAACAGGAAGAAGCAGCCAAGCACAAGAAGAAGCCGAATCGTAAGTGAAGTCAGCGATTCACCTGTCGTGCTAATCTTGCCTTAACGTGACAGACAGGCTTCTTCAAATTTTTCATCAGCATTACCGGGAACTTCGTCCCCGTGCCCCCATTCCAGACTTAACCGTTGAATTTTTTCCATTCGCCAATGTGAATAACACCATTCGGCTGCGTGAGGGCAAGTTGCGGGTGCGCCTCTCCGACATCCTGGAGGGCGCGCCAGAAACGGTGTTGCAAGCCATTGCTCATATTCTCTTGGCCAAAATGTATCGAAAAGATATTGCGAGAGAACACTCGACTCGATACCGCCGATACATATCGAGCCATGATATTGCGGAGAAAGCCCATCTGTTGCGGCACCTACGGGGACGAAAAAGAATCGGGCTCGCGCAGGGGCGAATATATGATCTGGAAGCTATTTTTGACGATCTGAATTTCAAGTTCTTCCGTGGCCTGCTTGCGCGGCCCCGGATAACATGGAGCGGCAATGTGTCCCGCAATCGCCTGGGCCATTACGATCCAGCGCATAACGTGATCGTAGTGAGCCGGGTATTTGACCATTCGCGAGTGCCGCGAGCCGCAGTTGAGTACATCGTTTACCATGAAATGCTGCATTTGAAATATCCGGTAAAGTTGCGGGGAAACCGCCGTTGCATCCATTCACCGGAATTTCAGGCTGAAGAAAAGTTCTTCCCCGATCTCGAAACGGCGAAGATCTTTCTGAAGCGCCTCTGACGTTGACTTGGGAGCGTCCGCTAATGCTCAAATGGAGAGACGGGCGCCCTCGCCCGTCGCACCGGGCGGGGACGCCCGGCCCTCCATCATTTCGGATCCGGCCCGCGTGATAACCAAGGTACATACAGGAATTACTGTATTGAGAGGTAGGTTCCCCAACAATAGAATCTCCATTGCTCTTGACCCCAAATCCCCTTTTGGGGGCAGCGTATCTTCTACAGATTTATCTAAAATTTTGTCTACAGGAACCGCGTCAGCGATGGATTTGCCAACACGAATGTCTGTCCTGTGCGTTGAAGACGAAGAGTCGCAGCTGAAACTCAGAAAGGTTCTTTTCGAGTCAGCTGGATTTGTGGTTTTCGGCGCGCGGACGGGGGCGGAGGCGTTGGAATTGTTCCGCACCAACGTCGTTGACCTGGTCGTTCTCGACTATTGGATGGCCGGGATGAATGGTTTAGCCGTCGCCACCGAGCTAAAACGGCTCCGTCCTACGACTCCTATCATAGTGCTATCGGGATGGACTTCGTTGCCAGGCGAAACTATTGGTCTGGTGGACGCCTGGTTTCAAAAAGCCCAGGTGCAGCCTGACGAACTTCTCCACGAAGCGGCCAGGCTGGTAAAACAAACCACCGGCTTGGGCGAATGAATGGCCCAAGATTTCAAAGTCGATTGATGATGGGTGCGAGCGTCACAGGCATTACAAACTGAAAGATTATCTCGATCCGATGACGAAGACGAATCATCCGTTCTCGCTTCCCGCAAAACTCATTCTTATTTCATTGCTATCGCTTTCCACTCTGTTCATCCTATTCATCGGGTTCCAAGATGTCATGCACGCCCAAGTCCTGGAGGCGAACGGCGGGGCCGACAATCCGTTAAGACAAATGAGCCTTGAGCAACTTGGCAACATTCAAGTAACAACCGCGTCCAAAGCGCCAGAGGAAATATGGAAGACCCCAGCGGCTGTGTACGTCATTACCCAGGAAGATATTGAGCGGTCGGGAGCAACGAATATTCCGGAAGCTTTGCGGCTGGCGCCGGGTATTGAGGTGGCCCGCATTGATAGCGATAAGTGGTCCATCGGAATTCGCGGCTTCGGAAGCAGATTGTCGCGGTCAGTTTTAGTGCTGATTGACGGCCGCACGGTCTACACGACCCTGTTTGCCGGAACCTATTGGGAAGTGCAGGACACGCTGCTCGATGACATTGACCGCATCGAGGTCATCCGCGGCCCTGGGGCTACGATCTGGGGACCCAACGCAGTTAACGGCGTGATCAATATTATTACCAAGAAAGCTAAGGACACCCATGGCACGCTCGCATCCGCAGGCGGCGGCAATATAGAACAAGGCTTCGCGAACTTGCGTCATGGAGGAGGCAACGGTAAGAACCTTGACTATCGAGTCTATGGCAAGGGCTTTAACCGCAGCCCTGAGCACCACACTGATGATCAGAATTATGACAATTGGCGGGGCGGCCAGGCAGGTTTCCGGCTGGATTGGGCGAAAAATGAGCAGGATAATTTCACCATGCAAGGCGATATTTACGACCAGGCTGATGGCGAAAGCGTGCAAGCCACGAGCTACACTCCACCCTACTCGCAGATATTGGACAGCGCCGCTCGTTTATCTGGCGGAAATATCCTGGGCCGTTGGACTAGAACGCAAGGAGAAGGCAAAGATATTCAAATCCAGGCTTACTACGACCGGGCTAATCGGCGTGAGCCTAACTTGGGCGACATTCGAGATACATTCGACGTAGATTATCTACAGCGATTCCACGTCATACGCCAGGAGATTTCCTGGGGCTTGGGAACACGTTTCACCCCTGCCACCAATATTGAAGTGGTATCGGGACTCACATTTCAGCCGGACAAGAGAAGCGACCAGATCTTCACAGCATTTTTCCAGGACGAAATTGCCCTTGTCGAAAACCGGCTATCTCTCTCAGTGGGGTCGAAACTACTTCGGACGAATTTCAGTCCCGTGCAATTGGAGCCGAGCGTCCGGCTGCTCTGGACGCCCACGGGCAAACAGACGCTATGGGCGGCGTTTACGCACGCGGTGCGTACTCCGGCAGATGTCGAACGAGATTTTTTCTATCCGGCTATATCGGCCCCGGCCCGGGCGGGCTGCAATTCTTCGCGCGCTTTAACGCCAATCGTAACTTTCGCTCGGAGCAAATGAATGGCTACGAGCTCGGCTACCGCCGCCTTATCACGAAAACGCTTTATGTGGACCTTTCAAGTTTTTACAACCACTACAGCGATTTGTTCAGTGAGGACATTACCGGCTCCCCATTTATCGAGGACAATCCCCCGCCTACTCACATTTTACTGCCAGCGGAGTTTGGCAACGGACTACTCGGAACCACAAAAGGCGTGGAGATAGCGCCGGAGTGGCGTCCAACTCACTTCTGGCGCTTGCGGGGATCGTATTCCTACTTGCAGATGGATATTGAGAGATCGCGCAACTCTCTGGATATAGGCACAGCACCGGGAATTGAGGGCTCCAGCCCTAAACACCAGGCAATACTCCAATCCGGATTCGACATCTCGAAAAAGTTCACCCTGGACCTGGCATACCGGTACATAAGTGCGTTGCCCGGCCAAAAAGTTCATGCCTACTCCACCGGGGACACCGTATTTGGATGGCGGTTCAATGAACACCTTCGCTTGTCGCTCGTGGGCGACAATCTCTTGCAGCCTTACCATGCCGAGGATGGCGGCGATCCTGGGCCTCTGGTTCTGATCAAGCGAAGTGCCTACGCAAAGCTTACTTGGCAGAATTGACCTTGATCGGCCTGTCACAAGTCGAGCGAAGGTTATTTACCCACCTGCAAATGGGGCGGGACCTCGGCGCACGCGCGATCTCACGCTATCTTGTATTTCTACTTTTTCTTTCTCTGTTCGGCGCGCAGACTTCCCACGCGCAGCAGACGCATCCCACTGAGTCACAAGTCAAAGCCGCTTACCTCTATAACTTTGGAAAATTCGTCACGTGGACCGGTACTAACGCCGGAAGCAGTGCGTCCTTCGACATCTGCGTGCTGGGAAAAGATCCATTTGGAGTCGTTCTCGATTCGACCGTGGCCGGGGGAAATATTGGGGAGAAGCGCGTAACCGCAAAAAAGATTTCCAGCCTCCAGGAATCGGACCATTGCCGCATTGTGTTTATCAGTTCGTCAGAACAGGCACGCCTGAAAGCCATACTTGCAGCGGCGAAGGCTGGCGGAACATTAACGGTTAGCGATATCCCTCATTTTGCAGATAAAGGCGGAATGATCGAATTTGTCCCGCAGGAAAACAGGATTCGGTTTGAGGTGAATCTTCCCGCAACCGAGGAAGCGGGCTTAACCCTTAGTTCGGAATTGCTGAAAGTCGCAACCAGGGTGATTGGGAAGACAGGAAATTGAGATATGGCAGTGGGTTATAGCCGGTCGATTTCGCGGAAGCTGACGGTGATGAATATGCTGGTGAGCGCCGCCGCGCTGCTGCTCGCCTGCGCAGCATTCTTCGCATATGACCAGATTACTTTTCGGCAAAGTTTGGTTCGTACTCTTTCTGCGCAAGCGCAAATTATCGGAGCCAATAGCATATCGGCGCTCATATTCAATGACCCGCAGTCCGCCACGAATACGCTGTCAGCCTTAAAAAGTTTTCCAAATATCGCATCGGCAGGCATCATCACTTCCGACCAGCGGCCTTTCGCACAATATTCGCGTGACGCGGGCGATGAGGTTCTCAACATTCCGGCGCCCCCGGACGGGAGGCTCGAGGCATACTGGTTTAGGGCGACCCACCTGGTCCTTGTCCACTCAATCGTGTTTCAAGGCAAAACTCTGGGGTTTGTTTATCTACGTGCCGACCTGCACGAGTTGGATCAACGCTTGAAGAGATATGCAGCAATTGCGTTCGTGGTATTGCTGCTATCGCTGCTCGCCGCCTTGATCGTATCCGCCCTGTTTCGGCGGTCCGTCGCCGAACCTATTGTCCAATTGGCCGAGGTTGCGCGAGCTGTCTCGCAGGATAACAACTATTCTGTCCGGGCTGCGCCCACGGCGGCACAAGACGAGATTGCCTTACTCATTGATGCTTTCAATAACATGTTGCAGCAGATCCAGCACCGCGACAACGCCCTTCAAGCGGCCCATGATGAGCTTGAGGAGCGTGTGGAGGAGCGTACCCGTGAATTAGTCTCATCCAACCGCGAGCTTGAGGCTTTTTCTTACTCCGTGTCGCACGATCTGCGCGGCCCGCTTGAGGTAATGAACGGTTTTAGCTACGTGCTCCTGAAGAGTTATGCGAACCAACTCGATTCGAGTGGGAAAGAGTGCCTGCAAAGTATTCGTGCCGCGGCCCGGCGAATGTCCGAACTCATTGATGATTTGCTGAACCTCTCGCGGGTTACGACCAGCGTTATGCATCGCGAAGAGATTGATCTGAGCTCATACGCGCGCGCTATTATGGAGGAGTTATGCCGTACCGCGCCAGAACGAAACGTCGAGTTTGTAGCTCCCATAGAGGTGAAGGCATACGCGGACGCGCGTCTGGTTCAAATCGTGATGCAAAACCTCCTGGAAAACGCCTGGAAATACACCTCCCATCATGATCGAGCCCGCATCGAATTTGGTTTTGAGGATAAAGATGGCCGCATGATTTGCTTCGTGAAAGATGACGGAAGCGGCTTCGATCCACGATCAACGGACCGGCTTTTTCAACCTTTCAACCGCCTTCATACCTCCGCGGAATTTCCCGGCAATGGAATTGGACTCGCGACGGTGCGGCGCATCATTCAGAGACATGGCGGCGAAGTTTGGGCCGAAGGTGCAGTTGAAAAAGGGGCGACTTTTCATTTTATCCTCGAACCCAACCGAGGCACCGAGGCGGGGCGTCCGGTGTAGTGAGTTCGGGCTTTTGCCTCTCGTAGTTCATTTCCGCTTTACACGCGTTCGCCGATTTGAGACAGTTATCCGTGGAAAACCAATCCATCGTCGTCCTCGACTTTGGCGCTCAATATTCGCAACTCATTGCGCGCCGCATCCGCGAACAAAATATTTTTTCCGTAGTTCTTCCCTGTAATTCTTCACTGGCGGAGCTTCGCAGTTATTCTCCGGTGGGAATTATTTTGTCCGGAGGCCCGTCGTCGGTCTATGACAAAGATGCTCCCACTGCCGATAAAGGCGTATTTGACCTAGGCGTTCCCGTTCTCGGCATTTGTTATGGCCTGCAATACATGGTGCACGCGCTCGGAGGCAAGGTGCATCCGGCTGAAAAACGCGAGTACGGCCATGCGAAGGTCGAGCTTTCAGAGGGCTCTCAGCTATTTGAGGGGCTGCCCAAAGTTCTGACGGTTTGGATGTCGCACGGGGATGAAGCGGCCGAGCTTCCGCCTGGCTTTCGGTTAACGGCTAAATCGCCGAACGCCGTGGCAGCGATTGAGAATTCGGAAAAGAGATTATGGGCGGTGCAATTTCATCCCGAAGTCCATCACACGCCGCTTGGCACTGACATCCTGCGTAATTTCGCTCTCAAGATTTGCGCGGCGAAACCAAACTGGACTGCTCAACGATTCATTGATGAGACCATCGCCAGTGTGCGGCACACCGTTGGAGACGGTCGCGCAATCTGCGCCCTCTCCGGCGGCGTAGACTCGGCCGTTGCTGCGATCCTCGTGGACCGTGCTCTGCGCGACAAAAAGGGCGTCTCGCGATTAACTTCAGTTTTTGTGAATAACGGGGTCTTGCGCAAGAACGAATTCGAGAAAGTGCAGCAATCTTTGCGCGACAAACTTGGATTGCACGTCGTCGCCGTAGATGCAACTGAACGCTTTCTAGATAAACTCGTAGGAGTTACCGATCCCGAAACCAAACGCAAAGTTATTGGCGCCGAGTTCATCGCTGTGTTCGACGAAGAGGCCAATCGAATCGCAAAGCAGGAAGGCAGCGTGGATTGGCTCGTGCAAGGGACTCTTTACCCGGACGTTATTGAGTCGCGCTCAGTCCGCGGACCTTCGCAGGTGATTAAATCTCATCACAACGTCGGCGGGCTTCCAGACAAGATGAAGCTGAAGTTGATTGAGCCATTAAAGGATTTGTTTAAGGATGAGGTCCGAAAGATTGGCAGGGATTTGGGCATGCCCGAGGAGATTTTACAGCGGCAACCCTTTCCTGGCCCCGGCCTTGCGGTCCGAATTTTAGGTGAAGTCACCGCTGAGCGATTGGCGATTCTTCGTGAGTGCGACGACATCGTGGTAACTGAAATAAAGCGGGCGGGCTTGTACACAAAAATCTGGCAATCTTTTGCCGTATTACTGCCCGTGATGTCAGTTGGAGTGATGGGCGATCAACGAACTTATGCGTACACATGTGCCGTCCGCGCCGTTCACTCGGAAGACGGCATGACTGCGGACTGGGTACCGTTGCCGCACGAAGTTTTGAAAACCATATCGAGTCGCATCGTGAACGAGGTGAAAGGCGTAAATCGCATCGTTTATGACATCACCTCCAAACCGCCCGGGACGATTGAATGGGAATAGATCCTCTCTAGTTCGATGTCTCCGTGAACGTCGCGACCGGATGGCCCAGACCGTACGGCCCCTCTGCGTTGACATGCACAACGCCCGTGCCCGGAGGGAGAGTCAGCACCACACTGGCTTTTCCTGAAGAATCGGTGGTCACGATTCGGCTGGAGAGCGTTGCCGACACTGAATCCGTTGTGAAGAACACGCTCGCGCCAGACGCAGTTCCGCCCGACGATCCGGGTGCCAGGGTCGCGGTCAGCGTCAACGTCCCTCCAGTCTGATTGTCGCCGGTTTTTGCAAGTGTCGCCGCAGGTTTGCCAACCACAATCCACCCACCCTGGGTCTGCGTGGCGACGTTATCGGTACCCGTGATGGTGAAGTGATAGAAACCGGGAGTATTGCCCGCTGTGATCGTGATCGTTCCCTTCTGCGTGGTGGTGATATTTGCCTGCGTGAGCGCGACGCTGATGCCGGAATCCGATGTCGGAGAACTGAGAGTCACGTTCGCAGTCCCGCTTGTGATCTTGGGCTGCAAGATAACTGTCCCGCTGGCAGGCACCATAATTGTGTCGGGATTCAGATCCCATTCGCTGGCTGGAACCGTAGCCGACGTTCCTGTGACAACTAACAGCGTTGCCGTGTAGGGCGCAAAAGTCATCGTTGACGACCAGGCACCCGAAGACGATGCTTTGATAACCGTCGGAGCGGTCGCCGCCAGCGTATAACTTGCGATCGAACTCGGCGTAAATCCGTTCAACGCGAATTGCACTTGCGCGCCGTTTGCCGGATCTTTGTTGATAACTATCATGGTCAGGGTTTTACCAGTGGAATCCAGCGCCGCGTAGGAACTGAAGAGATTCGGGTCGGCATTGTGCGTCGCCGAAACCGAAGTCGTGCCGAATCCGTGATGTGCTGCGTCGTAATTCGTAAACAATTTCAACGCCAGATAGTTCGGGTTCGCCGGATCGGGAGCCGTCCAACGCGATGACAGATACACTCGCTCGCGGCCGAGGATTCCGTAAGCGTCCGTATCGCCCAGTGCGGTGGAGAAATCGGCCGCCTTCTGAGCCGAAGTAGAACCTGCGAATTCCGCGCTCCATTCCGTGATGCTGAATTGCGTGCCGGGATAAATTTCGTTGACGAGCGCCCTCATACGCGGAATGCGAAACGGCTTGGAATCAAGCGGCTCAATACTGAAGCCGCCATTTCTTATGTAGGACGCTTCGCTGGTGTAGGTTGGGTCCCACCAGTCGCGGTAAATGCGCACGGCCAGCGCCTGTTTCTGCGCCTGGGTAAAATTTGTAGTATCCGGCCCGTCTGGATAAGCATGGATATCAAATATGTCCAAAGATCTCGAGTTATTTGCAGCGTCCGACCAGGCAACTTCATTCAGCCACCAGGGAAGAAAATCCACCCCGCCATGGCTGGATGTCTCGCTGCTTCCCGTCGCGGACCTCCAGTAGAAAAACCAGCAGCAACTAACTGGACCGAGACGAATCGCCAACGGATCCCATCCCTTTAGCGCGCGAGATTCCGTCAAATATGTGTCGCGCAGCTCGTTGTATGTAGCGGGGTTGGGATGGACGTCTCTGTGTGTGCCTCCCCAGATATCAATCTCGTTATCCATGTTGTAAAAATGCGGCGCGGTTCCTAACGCGGCGGCTAAGGCGGTGGTCCACTGATTGCGATAAACGCTTCCGGCTGGATCACCGGTACCTGGCTGATCCAACAGCGGAAAATATGCGTCGTTGGGATTGGCAGTGAGAAAAGTGGTGGAGTTGTCGCAATTTGCCCCAGCCGGAATCCCGTCTCCAGCATCGGAGTTGAAAGGATCGGTATGGCATTGCGCACCATACTTTGCTATAGAGAAGCTCCAGTGATCATTCGGAGAAGGCGGCGCGGTTTCCGCGGTTTTCGCCACCCACGGCAACATTGCCATCGTGGTCAGGGGATTGCTGCCGGCGGCTTTTACGTCGGTGATGAACTGTGCTGAATCGCCGTCCGCGCTATTGCCCAGTGCTGTGGTGTCGAAGTCTTCAAAGAAGTAATCGTTGTCGGCATTGTATGTGTGCAATTCCCAGTTGTACGTGGATGTCGCGTTGCCGCCCCACCGCACCACCGATAAGCCGCTGTCGGCGATGGTTGCAGCGTCCTTGGGATAGCTTCCGCCATAGATGTACGGGCTGATCGGATGACGGTTGGTGAGCACGTCCACCGTCACCTGAACTGCTGTAGCGGGCGGGATCGGCGTGGCCGCCACCTCGCTCGAATTGCCGCTCTCCCCGACCGAATTCACCGCCGAGACGACGTAGTAGTAAGCAGTTCCGTTAGTCAGTCCCATGTCAACGTAGCTCGCCGTTGTCGGCGCTGCGACTTGAGTGTACGGACCGCCCGTCGCGCTACCGCGCTTCACGTGATAGCTCGTAGCGCCCGTGATCGCGGTCCAGGAGAGGCTCACCTGCTGGCTTCCAGCGGTTGCCGTCAAGCCGGTTGGAGCGCCCGGAGCACTTCCACCACCGCCACCTCCTCCGCTACCACTGTACGAACCAGAGCCTCCGCATGCTTGCAGCAGCGCAGCGGCTACGAGAACAAGTACCGAAACCCTGGGGGAGGCGAGCCTGGAATGTTGTGACATGGCGATTATGTTAGCGAAAAAGGGGAAATCTCCAAAGAAAAAGTTATTCCCAGTTGAACCAACAGCAGGGCCTCGCCCATCCCTACCGGGTGAAGACTGTGCTTGACGGTTGCCGGTAATTCTGTAATATCCCTTCTATTTAAAGCAACGAGAAGAGTGCTGAGAGATTACTTGTTCTTTCGTAATCTCACGTGCCGCAATATTAGGTGCCATAGTGAGGGAGATGCCCGCCAGTTTCCAGCGGTTTACCGCAATTGCCATCCGCACGCTGCTTGTATCGTGGGCGTCGTTCGCTCTGCTGAGTTGCGGTGGTTCGGCAGTCTCCGCCGCACCCGCCACCCCGTCTGCACCGGTCAATTCCGGTGCTGCCGCTAACGCAAAGCTGTTCTCGAATTTGCAGGGGCAGCCAGGATGGGCTGGATCAGCCTTACTCCCCGCTGCTTATGCGGTCTGCTCGACTTGCACTCCCGCTGGACCTCAGGCCACGTGGTCTATGACACAACAAGTGGGCACGCCTTCCATGAGTGGGAATTCAATGCAACTGGATATTGGAGGTCAAACGGCATTCTCCGATATCTTATGGAATAACCATCTCATTGGGGATTTCTCGTCGCAGGGTATTCCTGATCCCGACCACACCGTAGTCCCGACTCTGCACAATTTCACCTACGATGTTTACTTTTATTCGACGAACATATCTGCCTCTCAAGCCGTTGAATTTGACATTAATCAGTTCGCGGACGGGCAGTCGTACATTTGGGGACATGAATGTCGAATCGCAGGGGGAAACGAATGGGATATCTGGGACAATCAAAACCAAACATGGATTCCTACCGGCATCGCATGCAATCCGACTAACAATTCATGGAATCATGTCATCATTCAAGTACAGCGAACCGACCAGAACCAGCTATTATTTCAATCCATCACATTGAACGGACAAACATCGGCACTCAATCACTACGAAAATCCCACCCCCAGCAACTGGCACGGAGTGACCATCAATTATCAGCAAGATGGAAATCGGATTCAAGAATCGTATTCCGTATGGCTTGACAACCTGACTTTCAGCTACTGGTAGAGTCGCGCCTCAGATAAATGATTGTTAGCGGTGAACCGAGCCCGGGGACTTTGAGTGTAATGGGGATGTTATACGTCAACGATGCAGAGGGTCCTGACGTGATTTCATTTCTTGCGAACTGTACCCATGCTGTTTCCTAGAACCAGCGCCGCACTCGTAAGCGATACTTTCTGACTTCATCTGGGAAGACTTCCTCCAGCTTTGCCTCTTCGAGCGGAATCACAGTCCAGTTTAGGTAGGCAACTACGAAGGGCAGAAGAACGACTGGCCAAATTTGTTTCAGTAATCCCGCTTCTCCAAGGTAGGCCAAGAGCAGCCCCACATACATTGGGTTTCGGGTGAAGCGATAGGGACCCCGCGTCACCAGTTCCCGAGATAACTTACCCGGGACCGTCGTGGTTTTAGCCTTGTGGAAAATCACGAGGCCCCAGCCTGCAATGACTGCACCCAGAGCAAACAGCACGGCTCCGGCGATTGTACTAACTAAGGCTGTAGTTGGAGAGATGGTCCAATGAAGCACATGTTCCAGGACTATACCAACGAGATAGGTCAGCACGAACACCCACGGAACGGGGACATGCAACAGAAACCGAACAGGATTCTTCATTCCTTCAACTCCGCAGTCACTGCGAACCGCCCGGGGCCCATCAAAGGCTTCGTTTAAACGTGATGTTGTCGCAAAGCTCTCAGTTTACGGAATCGTATTGCGAAAGTGTAACCACAAGTTTCAGTTGAGCCTGGATAAAACGCCTCACACGGCTTATCACAGCGAGATCAAACGACGCGTCCCGCGAATCAAGAGAAGCGTCGTGACCTTATTTGACCCGCGCGGCGTCACAGTAATCCCCGGCAACCCGCGAAGAGAATGGTGAGCGCGGTAGGAATCGAACCTACAACCTACTGATTAAGAGTCAGTTGCTCTGCCAATTGAGCTACGCGCCCCGGAGCTGGAATAAAGCGGGAAGGACAGAAGCAAGAGTATAACATTCTGACGAGAAGCGTCTTCGCTTTTGCGCTGAGTCCAGCCCTAGAATCGCTGGCGTAAATTCGCGGCAAATACTTGCACCGAATCCGTAACGCTTGCATTTGGTCGTCGCGGCGGCAATTCCTGCGATGTGACCGGAGGGCGCTCCTCCAACGTTCCAAGAATCGCTAAATCATCAACGCGCAGAGTAAGGAATTGTTGATCGGCGCAAATTACGTCCATCAATCTGACCTGCCGAGCGTTCAGTACTTTTGTGGACAAGGTTTGAAAGTGACGAAATATCCAAAGCAAATAGATTCGCTGTGCAAAAGATGGTCTGAAATAACGCGGTCCAAGCGGCGTGAGCACGCGCAATACACCGCCGGAAAGTTTCTGTAGCCACATAGAAAGCAATCCTGAAAGTTGAGTTTTCTTGCCAGAGTGTTGTAACGGCGAGCATTATTGCACCGAATTCGAGGCATTGGTACAAAAAAATGCACACTTTTTGCATAAGGCCCGCTTGAACAGTTTGGGAATTTCCCGAAATGCACAAAGAATTGTGCAGAAACGCAATTTTGAGCCTACCCAATCAGTTCGGGCAGGAATTGCATGTCCCGAACTTGGGCTGCAACGCCGTGCTTATTTCCGTCCAGGTTGTCTTCCACTCGGACAACCGTAGCCTGGCAGCAAACCCAGCGCTTTTCACCGCTCGTGAGCTCCGGGGGCAATATCAAAACCATTTCAACATTGTTTCCCTGCCGGATAGGAAAGTCAGTATAAAAAAATATTCCATTCGAACTCAGGTCGCGCGTATCTCCGGTGGCCTGAAGATTCGTGTCGGCCGCCGTAATCGTGACCGGAACCTGCACTGGAATGCGTTCTCCGGATCGCCGCTCAGTTTTGTTATCGGGCATCGCAGGGGAGGGTAACACAATTGAGGAAGGCTGTGCTGATTGTGCCGCGTTTGGTTCGCGTGGCTGGTGCACGATGGCGACCCGTACAATAGTGCCGTGCCGATTCCGCCGGAAATACGGGGGAAACAATATATCAGCGTCGCCACTTTTCGCAAGACGGGCGCAGCGGTGCGCACCCCGGTGTGGTTCGCCGAGCAAAACAATAAGCTTTACGTCATGACCCGTGATGATTCTGGGAAATATAAACGGATGCACAACAATCCCGAGGTCCGGATTGCTCCGTGCACCATAGGCGGGAAAATAACCGGACCGGAATTTGCGGGCTCAGCGCGGATTCTTCCTCAGGAAGACTGGCCGCCTGCCCGCGGTGCCATACGCCGGAAGTACTGGTTAGCGCGGATTCCATTTGTGTGGAGTAAACAGAATGTTTATCTCGAAATCGAAATTGCGGAATAGAACGGCTTTCTCTCAGTACCCATCCAGTATGATCTGAGCTTCATGTTTTCCAATCGCACAGACTGGGCGCTTACTCCGAATCGTTTGACGACCCTTCAACGAGAGCGGCAAGCTGCCGGAGTTCAAGTTCTCGACCTGACAGTTTCCAACCCCACTCGCACCGGCATTTCCTTTGACAGAGAAACTGTCCTGGCTTCCCTTCGCGAGACCGGTGCGATGGATTACGATCCTCAGCCCCAGGGATTGCTGACTGCACGAGAAGCCGTAGCTGACTATTACCGCGAAAATCAGGCTGCCGTTGTTGATCCAGAATCGGTTGTGCTTACGACCAGCACCAGCGAGGGTTATTCGTATGTTCTTCGGCTTTTATGTAACGCTGGCGACGAGGTTCTGGTCCCGAAGCCGAGCTATCCGCTGTTNNCTGTTTGAATTTCTGGCTGACTTAAGCGACGTGAAGCTTGTCCCTTATTCGTTAATTTATGACCACGCATGGCAGATTGATTTTCATTCGCTGACTCAGGCCTTGAACAATCGCACCCGGGCAGTTGTGGCCGTACATCCGAATAATCCTACTGGATCATTTGTTAGTCCATCGGAACGCGCGCAGCTGAATCATTTCTGCTGTGCCCAAGATTTGGCGCTGATTGTGGATGAGGT
>PNAR01000142.1 GCA_003169715.1 Acidobacteriaceae bacterium
CGCTACGGCGGAGAAGAATTTGCCATCCTGCTTTCGCAAACTAATCCCTTGCACGCGCTCACCGTTGCGGAGAAGCTGCGCGCCATGGTTGAAGAGTGGCAATTCCCAGGCGTTCCGAGGCCGGTTACCATTAGCGCCGGGGCTGCAAGCTATCCTGATAACGGCACCACGCGAGACGAGTTGGTCAAGGCGGCCGATGCCGGACTCTACGCCGCGAAACAAGCCGGCCGCAATCAAGTCTTCAAAGCCCCGGACTCCATTAAAATCTCAGGCCAAGCCAGCGGCAGATGAGCCTCTTCAACTCTTCAATCCAGAATCCAGCCTCCGCTTTAATAGTCCATTTGAAATAAATGAGACGTCATCCCGAGCCTGCGAGGGATCTCGCGCGCAGCGGATAACCCTCACCATGCTTGAAGCCCCCCGCCGCTCCCAGTAAACTTAATACAGTGCACATCCACGCCAGTCCCGGACAGCATCGCACGTCGCGAATCCTACAGATTTCGCTCGGCGTCACGTTCGCATACATCGTGCTGCTCGTGGTCTCGGGAATTCGCGCCCACTCGCTTGCTCTACTTTCCGAAGCTGGACACAATCTTTCGGATTTTCTCGCCTTGCTGCTTTCGTGGGTTGCGGTTTATTTGCAATCGCGTCCTCCGAGCGCCACCAAGACTTACGGATACCATCGCGCAGGAGTTCTGGTTGCGTTGGTGAATGCGGCCTCGTTGACAGCCGTGTCTTTTCTGATCTTCTATGAAGCCTTCCGGCGATTACAGCACCCGGAACCCGTCCACGCTGGAACCATGATGGTTGTGGCAGCGGCCGGTGTGATCATGAACGGAGCCATTGCGCTATTGCTGTGGCGCTCCAACCGGGATGTAAACATTCGCAGCGTCCTGGTGCATCAGATTGGCGATACGCTTTCGACCGCCGCTGTAATCGCCGGGGGCTGGGCGATTATGGCGACGGGGCAGTCATGGATTGATTCCGCGCTGTCAGTCGGAATCGGCGCGCTGATTCTGTGGTCAGGATTCGGAATCGTCCGCGAGACGCTGAACATCCTTCTCGAAGGCACGCCGCGAGGTGTGAAGCTGGAGCGCGTCGAAGAAGCGATGCGAGCCGTGGACGGAGTCAACGACGTCCACGATCTGCATGTCTGGAATATTGGCTCAGAGACGCGCGCACTGTCCTGCCATATTTCAATCGCCGATATCCCGCCGTCCGTGAGCGAACGTATTCTGCGCGACGTAAAAGAATGTCTGCACCACGAATTTAAAATTGATCACACAACAATCCAGTTCGAGCACGAAGTCTGTGAAGTAGCACACGGATGCGTGATCCCAGTCAGCGCGGAAGAACACCAGCACAGTCATTGACTTTTTGAACGGTACGGTGGCCCACTCAAGCCCGGTTTTGGCTTGAGTGGGGCAGTTCTACCGCTGGACAAAGTCTCCCCGCCGCCCGTTCGCGTTTTCGGGCCGTCCATTCCGACTCGATCTCTACACGTCCTTCAGCCCCGGTAGCGTAGTGGCGAAAGCTGCTCCACTGCCAGTCCTCCGGACGATCGCATAACCCTTGCTTCACCGGATTGCGGTGGATGTAGCGAAGCTTCTCCACAAATCGTGGGTAGTTGCGAATGTTGAAATCGTAATATCGCTTTTGCCAGAAATGCTCCGCATCGCCAATCAAGCGCCGCGATACTCCTTAGCTTCAACGACTTCAGCGCATCGGCCAGTGTAGCCCGTTGCGGTTCGCTGAGCAGGAGGTGGACATGCTCCGGCATGACTACGTACCCGTAAACGTGAAGCCTGAAGCTGCGCCGCACCCGCTCCAAGGTTGCCTCGAGGATTCGTCTGCTTGCGTCTGTGGTGAACAAGCGATGGCGATGGTAGCAGAAAGTGACGAAATGACTCTGTCCGCTATGGTGAAAACGCGTTAGTTCCCATGGCATGAGGAAAATCTAGTTCGGTTCGCAGGATTAAGTCTGTGACGTGTGAACATCCCCCACTCGCCGCGTCTGCCTCACTCCACCCCAGCAAACCCGTTGTTCGTGAAGTGGAGGACTTTCCTTCCCTTGTTGTTTCCAATCACAAGCTGCCAATTGTTGCGCTCAAGTAGAGAGAGAATCTGTCGGGGGCTCCATCGGCAAAAACCTCTTGAGCAAAAACAACCACCTGTCTGAAGATACCCGGATTGCTGATGGCAATGTGACAACTATCACCCTGCCATTCGTGTTCAACTTGATACCCTTTGGACTCAAGCAAGGCACGCAATTCATCGGCCTTTATTTCCCACAGTGGTTTTTCGCTCATAAGCTTATTATCAACCAAAATGGAGTGTAGCCTAGCTAACAGGAAGGAAGACAAAAATGTGGGTGCTCGTGCTTGTTGTCGTTCTCGCGACAGCCGTAATCGTCGTTGCGGTCGACTTTGCCAGCGATAAAATCATCGACGAATTGCATCGCATGCCCAGACCGAACGATGACGACAACATCAGCAAATACGATCTGGCGGACTTCAGAATCGCACTCACGGATATCAAAGAACTGTTGTCAGTCTCCTGCCCGCAGTGTGGCGACGAACCTTTGCCTTGGTATAGCTTGACTGTTGCCGAGCAGCGAGTCTGGCTAGAAGAGCACATGGCTGAGCACAAGAGCGGCAAGCTAGAAAAACGGACGCTCGACGATATCATCGCCACGCGACACGCAGAACAAGAACGAAAACACAAGGAGTTTGAAGCCAGCCATAAACATCTTTTTTCACCCGAAGAAGATGAGGAAGAAAAGAAAACAGGCGAATGAAGCTAGCAATCAACAACTCATTGTGGCTTACTGCCACTTAGCTGTCACTTTGCTCCCAAACCGACGGGTGGAGGGACGGGTGGCCGATTCAAGCCCGGTTTTGGCCTGAGTGGGGCAGTTCGGAGCTGGACATGGTCTTCCTGCCGCTCTTTCATGTTTTCGTGTCGTCTATTCCGACTCGATCTCGTCCCGTCCGTCACGGTTGCTGAGTTCTGCACGTGGACAAAGTCTTTCCGTCGTGTTTCCGTGTCGTCCATTCCGGCTCGATCGCTACCGTCCCTCGCAGCTAGCCCCCAACATCCCCACTCTAAATTTCGCAAAGAACGCGAAATTTAGAATGGGCCACCTACCTTCGTTTCTTGAAGGGCGGGCTGAGAAATCTACGCAGATCGTTGCTTGTTATATATCTCTCTCACCCTCTCAATCGTGTCTGCCTCCTCCGCCAGCTTATCGGGACGCAATCTGACAATCCTCGGAAAGCGCAACGCGTAGCCGCTATTGTGCCTTTCTGATTTCATCATGTTATTGAACGCCACCTCGACCACGATCTTTGGCTCGACTACCAATCTCAATCCTTGATCTTCAACCGTGTGATCGAGGAACCATTTCGTCATCTCGGCGATCTCGACATCCGTCAATCCGGAATATGCCTTGCCAATATTGACCAGCCGCTCTCCATCTCGCACCGCGAACGTGTAATCACTCAACACCGAGATTCTCTTGCCATGCCCATATTCGACGGCGGTGACAATTACATCCAGAGTCGCGAGTTCACGCTTTAATTTCAGCCAGGATTTACCGCGCCGTCCCGGTGTGTATGCAGACTCAGGGTCCTTGATCATCAGCCCTTCGTTGCCGCGAGCCTGGGCCGCTTCAAACAGGGCGTCGAGTTCATGGGGAGAAGCCGCGCGAAACACGGGAGCGCGAATAACTTGGGTTCGAATGTTTTCTTCAGCCCGCCCAAAAGCCAAACGTACCTGAGAGGTCTTCCTTCGTGAACCTTCGTGTCCTCTGTGGTTAAAGGTTTCCGCCTTTTCCAAGATGTCATCCAAAATGTTCGCACGTTCCTTTAGCGGGCGATCCAGCAACAACTCACCTCTCGCATACAAAACGTCGAAAGCCAAATATGCGACAGGCACCCGCCGGATCATCTCGTCGCTGACTTTCTTACGCCCCAACCGCTGCTGCAGCGCACTAAAAGGTAAAGCGCGGCTCGGCTCCTCAGAGTCCGCCGCAAGATATCCCCACGCCACGATTTCTCCATCGAGAATAACGTCCTCTGAAAATCCGCACAGCGCATCCGCCAATTCGGGAAAGGATTCGGTAATTTCGTCTCGTGTGCGAGAAAATATCTTTACGTTGTCTCCCGAACAATGGACCTGCGCTCGAATGCCGTCATACTTATCTTCCACGAATGCATTCTCAAAATATGACAAAGCCGCTTCCGCCGAGTCGGCGGGACTGGCCAGCATAAATCCCAAGGGATGAAACATCCTCATTCGCGCTTCGGCCAGTTTGCCGCCCGCCGCAAGCCGCAGCGTCTCTCCGATGTCGCCTAGCAACATATTGGCCCGCTGAACTTCGGCCGCCGTCGCGCCGTAGGCTTTGGCAATCGCTTCCTCGACCAGGCTTTCTTTCAGTCCAATGCGCAGGTCGGCCGTCATGATCTTCACAATGTATTTCGCTTCGAGCGGAGTCGCTTGCGAGAGCAAATCACGAAGCAGCCCAGTTTTCGCGGTCACGCCACGCGCAGTAGCGATCTCTCTAAAGCGTCTCTGAACTTCGAGAATGGATAAATCGCTATCTTCCCTCCGCGCCGGCAATATCTCGTCAGCCACCGATCCGAGATCCCCGTGCCGCTTATAGGAAGCCGTCAATTCACCTTGCGACTTTCCCGACAATTCGCCAACCACACGCCAAAGCAGCGACCCTCCGACCTGCAATGTAGTCTCCTCCCAGAGGGGAAACGCGCGTCCCGATAAAAACAGCGCGGAGACCGCAGCATCCTCCGGCGGAGAAGCAGCAAAGTAGGCGGCCACGTCCGCAATTTTTTCCAGCTTCTTGGTCGTGGCTGCAATTTGCTCACAGATGACAGCAAGTTTCTTCATGCGCGAAAACAAAAAGCCATTGTTTGCCGTAAGTTACTGGCAGTTTCGATGCTAGACATCCGTGCTACTCTAGTGTTTGTGCCTTTGGGCGCGGAAGGATCATCCAATCGGTATGTCTTTATTCCGAAAGTCTTTGCGTACATGGTGGCATTTCCTGGTTGCGGTGCAGCTCCTGCCTGCGCTCGAAGGCGGAGAAGAAACCCTGGTCGGCGGCCAAGCCGTGCTCGAAGGAGTTATGATGCGCTCTCCCCACGCCTGGGCTATCGCCTGCCGCAAGCCTTCGGGGGAGATCTCTACTCACAGCGAGCCTCTGGAAAGACTTTCTGAGAAGCATAAATGGATGGGATGGCCGGTCGTTCGCGGCGTTATGACCCTCGGACATGCGATGACCCTCGGTTTTCGCGCGTTGCGTTTCTCCGCGAATGTTGCTCTCGACGAATTGCAACCAGAAAAGCCCAAAGACTCCGGCCAAAAGAAACTCGAAATCAGCGGTTGGATGGCCGCCATCAACATTATTATCTCTGTCGGTTTCTTCATCTTCATGTACAAGTTCATTCCGCTGGTCGCCGCGACTGAATTGAAAAGAGTCAATCCAATTTTCAGCGGTCAGATCATGTTCAATTTGGTGGATGGTGTGATCCGGCTGCTCCTGTTCCTGCTCTTCATCTGGGGAGTCTCGTTACTTCCAGACATTCGCCGGGTCTATGAATATCACGGCGCCGAGCACAAGACCGTATTTGCGTTCGAAAATCGCGACGCGATGGAAACCAGCGCCGTGCAGCGCTATTCGACGTTCCATCCGCGTTGCGGCACCAGCTTTTTGATGACGGTGATGATCATCTCCATCGCGGTGTACACTCTATTCCCGGTTACAACTTTCTGGGCGAGGTTCGCGCTCCGCATTGCTCTGCTCCCACTAATTGCAGGTTTGTCTTATGAAATCATCCGCTTCGCCGCAAAACATCGCGGATCACTCTTCGCAGTTATTACCGCCCCCGGCTTATGGATGCAGCGCGTGACAACAAAGCCGCCCACCGATCCGCAAGCGCAGTGCGCCATTGACGCCCTGAACCTCGCCATGTCGCTGGAAGAACAACACGGCGGCGAACTGGTGATTGCTTAGAACTTGTCGTTGGCCGTTGGTCGTTGGTTTAAAACCTGTCGCCGGCTGTCCGTCCTTGGTCGTTGGCCACAATCCTCTGGGTCATCCATCACATACAGTTCAGTGGATGAAGCATTAGAAAGAACGATGGAGGTTCTTTATGCCGTCTTCATCGTTTCGCGATTTGAGGGTTTGGCAGGAAGCCATGAGATTGACTGGTGAGATTTATAAGGGCACGTCCGGTTTCCCTAAGCATGAAATTTACGGCCTGAGCCAGCAGATGCGTCGTGCCGCGGTATCCATACCTAGCAATATCGCGGAGGGGAAGGGCCATCATTCTGATAAAGAGTTTGTCCATTTTCTATTTCACGCGCGGGGATCGCTCTTAGAATTGGAAACGCAACTCATGATTGCGAAGGAATTACAATACCTGTCGAAGGCAGAAGCGGATCGGCAGTTAGCCTTGGCAGAGGGCGTCGGACGCGCGCTGAGCGGCTTAATCAATTCATTGCGGGTGAGGGCAGCATAGAGGTTTTCGGCCAACGACCAACGACGCACGGCCAACGACGGTTCATCCATGTTCGAACGCCTTAACCAAATCGAATCCCGCTACGACGAACTGACGCAGGCGCTCGCCTCCCCTGACATTGTCAATGATTCGTCCCGATACCAGAAGACTGCCAAGGCCCACAGCGAAATTTCAGAAGTGGTCGAGAAATACCGGGAATTCAAAGATCTGACCCGCGGCATCGCGGAAAGCCGCGCCATGCTCACGGACGAAAAAGATCCGGAAATGCTGGCTTATGCACGGGAAGAACTCGACCGGCTTGAATCGCGGGCCAGAGCGATCGAGCAAGAAATAAAACTTTTGCTGCTTCCCAAAGATCCCAACGACGAAAAAAATGTGATCCTCGAAATCCGGGCTGGCACCGGAGGCGACGAAGCCACTCTATTCGCCGCTGAAATGTTCCGCATGTACACACGTTATGCCGAGACCCAACGTTGGAAGGTAGAAGTACTTTCAACTTCCGAATCATCGGTAGGAGGATTGAAAGAAGTCATCGCCATCATCGAAGGCAAGCGCGTCTTCTCGCAATTGAAATACGAAAGCGGAGTGCACCGCGTGCAACGCGTTCCGGCGACCGAGCAGCAGGGACGCGTGCACACCTCGGCCGTCACTGTCGCAGTCCTCCCCGAAGCGGAAGATGTGGACGTAAAGATCGAGGCTAAAGATCTGCGCATTGATACATTCTGCTCGTCCGGTCCAGGCGGTCAGTCCGTGAATACCACGTATTCCGCCGTGCGCATCACGCATCTTCCAACCAACACGGTTGTGAGTTGTCAGGATGAAAAATCGCAAATCAAGAATCGCGAAAAGGGCATGCGCGTCCTGCGGTCCCGGCTCTATGAAATGGAAATGCAGAAGCAACAGGATGCTCTCGCCAAAGAACGCAAAGCCATGGTGGGATCAGGCGATCGCAGCGAAAAAATTCGCACCTACAATTTTCCACAAAATCGGGTGACCGACCATCGCATCGGCCTGACCATTCATCAATTGGAGCAAGTGATGGACGGCAAACTTCAGCCGCTGTTTGAAGCGTTGGAGGCGCATTACCAGGAAGAAAAATTGAAGCACGAAACCACAGCCACAGCATAAGAAAATCACGTAGGGACAGCCGCCCCCGGCTGTCCCGGCGAGTCAAACTCGCCAAAGATTCCCTATTTCAACATGGAAGGGATCCGTGCCGGCTTTCTACCTTAGCCAATTCCGGCCTGGTGGTGAAAAGTGCACCCGCCAGCGGTCCCGAACTACCGTGAGGAGGTTCTGGGCGCCCGCCGCGCAGCGGTGGGGAGGGAGTCTGTTTCCAGCGTGGCTAGGTCCAGCACTTCAGACGCGTGCTGAATGTCAATACCTACAATCTTGCCTTTGGCATCCAGATCAATGACCACGCCATCCTGAATCTCGCGGGAGTCGGCACTTGGACGCGAGTTCAAATCAATATAAAGCGAGTCGGTTTCCTGGTCGTAGTGGAGTTTCATAAGAGCGATCTAAGGCAGCAGAGCCTTGAAATCTCGGTCGGGAAATGCATTGTGTACTGTTTCCCCATCCGCCAGGGTCACGACGCGAAAAATTCGGCCTCCGAAATCCGGCACGGTTCCCCAAAATCGAATTCGTCCGTCTGACTGGGCCTCGCGGGCAATAGGCGCGGCAAGAATCCTCTCGCACCACGCCATCTGGATATATGGTCTCTTGCGCAAAACCTGTTCACGAAAATACCGTGTGGTCTTCATCAGCAATTGATGAAACGGCCTGCGTCTATTATAGACGCCTCAATAATCAAGTGCTCTCCAATGTGAAATATGCTGAAATAGTCTCCGTGCTGCTTCGTGATTTCCTAACTTCCACAATCTGCCGCCTCAGGGACGCCAGTGTCCCGTCGCCGCGATTGAATGCCGAGTTGCTGCTGATGTTCACGATCAATTGCGACCGCGCCTATCTTCACGCCCATCCCGAGCGCGAACTCACGAAAGAGGAAGTTAACGGCTATAACGACGCTTTGGCCGAGCGCGTTCGCGGCGTCCCTACCCAATACATCACCGGCCACCAGGAATTCTGGGGAATGGATTTCGTCGTTTCGCCCGCAGTACTCATTCCGCGCCCCGAGACCGAGCATTTGATCGAGACGGTACTCGCATACGTGGGGCGGGCACCCCTTCGACTGCGCTCAGGGCAGGCCTCGCCCGCCAAAACCCTCCGCATCGTTGATGTCGGAACTGGTTCGGGATGCATCGCCATCGCCCTAGCCAAGGAACTGCCCAACGCTGAAATTCACGCGACTGACATTTCTGCCTCCGCCCTCGAAGTCGCCCACGCCAATGCCGCCCGACATCAGCTCGAGAATCGAATCAAGTTTCGTCACACCGATCTACTGCAAGGATTTGAATCAGACAGCTTTGACTTCGTAGTTTCCAATCCTCCTTATGTAGGGGAATCAGAGGAAGACGAAGTCCAGATGGAGGTCCGCAAATTCGAACCGCGCAACGCTGTGTTCGCCGGACCAACAGGCTTAGAAGTCATCGAGCGACTGATTCCGCAAGCCCAAGCCGCGCTGAAGCCCGGAGCCTGGCTGATCATCGAAATCAGCGGCACCATTGCGGAGGAAGTAAAAAGCCTGTTATCCGGATGGGCAGATGTCCAGATCGCAAACGATCTGCAAGGCATCCCGCGGGTCGTATCAGCACGGAAGCCTCGATAGTCCGAAATGCGTGGTGCAAGACTCTGGAGCCTTCGCCCATATTTTCCGTATAAATAAGCGATCAAGAAAGGAGATGCGAGATTCATCTTTCCGAAAGATGGAACTCTAGTTTCAAAGCATGTTGGTGCCGCCGATTGGTCGATCCTCGCTTATTTCGTATATCAACCAATTGAAGCAGCGATGACCGCGACATCGTTCCTGCATTCTGCATTTCCTGTGCGGTCTCTGTGGAAATGACGATTTCAGGAAACCCAACTCCGTTCTTCAAATTCCGCCGCTCAGACTAAAAGCAATCCACAGCGCGGGTTACATGAACTCAGGGAAAGTTTTCATCATCATTCCACAACTGGAACGTCCGTTCTGGAATTCCCATCCTGTGCACCATCCCTGTAAGTTTTGCGGGTGTATATTCGTCATCACCTTAACCGGAAACCAGCCACGCAAATTATTGAACTTCAACCATCAATCTTTCCCTCCCCCAAGGGTGGAAGCCAGGTGAAAACGACGAACCAGAAGACGAACGAATGGAAGACGTATCGCACGCGATTTTTAGTTCGAGCGAAACAACTCAGTGAGCCACTGATCTTTATTGACATTCTTGGACGCGAGCATCGCGGAGAACCAGGAGACTATTTGGTGGAATCCTCCGATGGAACTGCACGAGTCGCGCCTAAGGCCATCTTCGAGGATATTTATGTCGTAATGTCCTCCACCCATCAGCACCGGGAATCAACAGTCAATCCAGAAATAGCTGCGTCCAGGAAGAGAACCCATACATATGCCGCGACCGCATAGGGAAAACTCACCGCTGCTGTCAGTTGCGCGCAACTCGACCTTGCGGTTGTTTTCGGATGGCGTAGCGGTTTGCCGCTGCGATGACCCGTTTAGTTACAAACTGGCTTTAGCGCCGAGGTATACGCTCCGGAAAAGCACGAGCACGGTTGCTTTCACTACTGTGGAAAATCGGTCAGACGCGACGCATCAGCCCAGTTAATTCTTTCAGATACAATATGTAGCGATACCCTATTGACAGGCACCATATACGGGAGTACTGTTTGGCATCCCAGTTCAAGAAACGCCCCCAGAAATACGGTGGCGATAATGCAAATCGGTGCTGAAAAAGAGATTCGTCAACGTTGGAGGTGACTGCGGCGGCTCTCAAATAGCTCGGATTTCATAAGTGAACTTGGATTTATGCGGTGGCCGTTCCCGGTTCGGCACAGTCCGTTCGCCGAGCGTCCCCACGGGAGCGACAATTTTGACAATCAATTCTGGCTTGTGCTCCTCCCTCGGGGGGCAAAGCCATTCTCGCTCGAAGGTTAAGGAGTCTCCATGGAAGGCATCGCGCACTTGGTTTCAGCTTCCCTGGCTCGTCATGGCTTTACCACTCAACTGGATCATCGCCGCTTGCAATGGTCAAAGTGGTTCCGCTGCGAATCGAGCTTTAGCGTTTTGCTGGTTCCGAGTAAGCCGGGACTGTTCGCATTGGCCGAAGAAGTCACAGCTGTTCGCACATCTCCGCTCGACGAGAAGCGGATGCTCACCCTGTTTCGAATTTCAGAAACGGATGACCTAGGCATGGCTCTAGGCCGCCTGTTTTTGCCCAATTCGCCCGAGCGGGATCTCTTATCAAAGAAGCCATGCTTCGTCCGATATGCCGTAATTGAAGACGAGGATCAACGCCGGGTCAGTCACCGCTCGTTGCAAGAGTGGATGGCCTCTGCTTCTGAATCCGAAAATGAAATTTCCGGCAACCTGACCGTGCACAGCTTCGTCAAGGATCAAATCGTTAAGGATCAAATCGGACAAGATGCAACTAATGAATCATCGCTCGCCCGAACCGGAACCTAAGCAGGATCAGGCTGGGTCCACCTAACTACATTGTTGGGAGCGGGAGAGTCCTAAGCACCACGGAGACACGAAGACAGTAAAAATAAAACGAAATCTCAGTGACTCTGTGGCTCAGTGGTAAAAGAGATCGGAAAGGCCGCACCGGGTTGTCAGGAGTCGGAATGAAGTAACAAAGCCCCAGCCCCGGAAAGGGCGCCACCAACACGAATCTATGCGAAACGCTACATACTCTAATAGGTAGGCCAATGGAGAACGCAATGCCCGACGTCAAAACCATTTCTGCTGATACCACGACTGCCATTCCCACCAAAAAATCCACCGGCCTAACTGTTCGTCGCCTTTTCACTAAACCCGGCGTCTCTCCCTATGACGAGGTCGAATGGGAACTTCGCCTCGCTCAGATCACTGACGCCAAGGGCAACGTGATCTTCGAGCAGAAAGACGTCGAGACTCCGAAAGACTGGTCCATGACGGCGACGAACATCGTGGCCAGCAAATATCTTCACGGAACGGTTGGGACTCCCGATCGCGAATCGGGCGTGCGCGCTTTGATCGTCCGCGTCGCCGAAACTATCCGAGATTGGGGAATGTCGCAGGGCTACTTCAAGACCGCCGAAGACGGTGCAACTTTCCATGACGAGCTCGCTCACATCCTCGTCCGGCAACTGGCCGCATTCAACTCGCCCGTGTGGTTCAATGTAGGATGCGACCGCATCGAACCCAATTCTGACGCCCAGAATTGGCATTGGAATCCCGTTGCCGGAAGAGTGGAATTCGGCGTCACCGGATACAAAACTCCGCAATGCTCCGCCTGCTTCATCAATTCGGTAAAAGACTCGCTGGATTCGATCCTGACTCTGGCCAAGACCGAAGGCATGTTGTTCAAGTGGGGATCCGGTACAGGTACGAACCTGTCGTCGTTGCGATCCTCCACCGAAGGCCTGAGTGGAGGCGGTACCGCCAGCGGCCCGTTAAGCTTCATGAAGGGCTTCGACGCTTTCGCCGGCGTCATCAAATCCGGCGGCAAAACTCGGCGCGCCGCCAAGATGGTCATCCTCAACATTGAACATCCAGACATCATTGAATTCATCGAGTGCAAATCCAAAGAAGAGGCGAAAGCCCACGCCCTGGTCGCGGCCGGATACGACGGGTCTTCGCCAGATTCGGAAGCCTACTCGTCCATCTTCTTCCAGAACGCCAACAACTCCGTGCGCGTTACCGACGACTTCATGTACGCCGTCATGCGCGACACCGATTTCAGCACCCGCGCCATTCGCGACGGACGCCCCATGCACACCTTCAAAGCCAAAGACCTGCTCTACAGAATTGCCGACGCAACCTGGCGCTGCGGCGATCCCGGCATGCAATTCGACACCACAACAAATCGCTGGCACACGTCGAAGAATACCGACCGCATCAACGCCTCGAATCCATGCTCCGAATATATGTTCCTCGACGATTCGGCTTGCAATCTGGCGAGCCTGAACCTATTAAAATTTGCGCCCAACGGCACATTCGACGTAGAAGCCTATCGTCACGCCGTGGACATCCTGATTACGGCGCAGGAAATTCTGGTGGACAACGCCGGATACCCAACAGAAATGATCGGCAAAAATTCCCATGACTATCGTCCCTTGGGATTGGGATACGCGAACCTCGGAGCGCTTCTCATGGCTGCCGGCCTGCCCTACGACTCCGACGCTGGACGCGACTACGCCGCCTGCGTGACCGCAATCATGTGCGGCGAGGCATATTTGCAATCCGCAAAAATCGCCGAACAATGTCCGCCGCTAATTCCGGCCACAGAACCAACAAAAAAAGGCCTCTCCGAAACCAACCTCGGATCAAACGTCATGCCTGGCGGCGCCTGCCCCGGCTGGTACATCAACCGCGAACCATTCCTCGACGTAATCCGCATGCACCGCGCATCGGTAAACAACATAAATAAAACCAACGTCCCAGCGCAGCTATACGAATCCTCCAAACAATGCTGGGACGAAGCCCTAGCCCAAGGCGAAAAATCCGGTTACCGCAACGCCCAAGTCACAGTCCTCGCCCCGACAGGCACGATCGGCTTCATGATGGATTGCGATACGACCGGGATTGAGCCGGATTTGGCGCTGGTGAAGTACAAGAAGCTTGTCGGTGGGGGGATGATTAAGATTGTTAACCAGACTGTGCCTGCTTCGTTGTTCAAGCTCGGATATACGCATGAGGAGACTGACAAGATTGTTAGCTACATTGACGCAACCGGAACCATCGAGGGCGCGCCTGAAATTAAAGATGAGCATCTTGCCGTGTTTGATTGCTCGTTCAAGCCTTCGAAGGGGACTCGGTCCATCCATTATCTTGGGCATTTGAAGATGATGGCGGCGGCGCAGCCATTTATTTCCGGAGCCATTTCGAAGACGGTGAATTTGCCGGAGAATGCCTCTGTCGAAGACATCATGGAAACGTATCTTCAGGCGTGGAAGCTGGGATTGAAAGCTGTGGCCGTCTATCGCGACGGATGCAAGAAGTCGCAGCCGCTGAGCACCGCTGGCAGCACGACGGCCCTGAGCAGAAAAGATGATCGTGTGGAGCGGGCGCCCTCGCCCGCTGAAGAAGTAAATTTGAACGGGCCTCCGCGGGCGGTTCGCCATCGGCTGCCGGAAGAGCGGGCCTCTGTCACCCACAAATTCGAAGTGGGGGGACACGAGGGCTACATCACGGTCGGGCTTTATCCGGACGGATGCCCTGGCGAAATTTTTGTGACCATGGCGAAAGAGGGGTCCACGGTATCGGGGCTCATGGACAGCTTTTCCTGCTCGATCTCACTCGCGCTGCAACACGGCGTGCCGCTCAAGATGCTGTGCGAAAAGTTCGCGCACACGCGCTTCGAGCCCAGCGGATGGAGCAAGACTCCGGAAATCGGATACGCCAAGTCGGTCATGGACTACATCTTCCGCTGGCTCCAGTTGCGCTTCCTGACCGGCCAGCAGCAGATGCTGTTCGATACGCTGCGGCCGAAGCTGTCAGGTGTCAGTTCTCAGTTATCGGAAGTCGGGGATATGAATAATTCATCGTCGAATTCTCCCGACCGGCCGCGCACAGGATCAGTTCACGCCGCCGACGCCTTATCCAGCATTGTGGATTTAGGAGACGCCCCAACCTGTAGCTTCTGCGGATCAATCATGACGCGGAATGGAAGTTGCTACCGCTGCATGAGTTGCGGGAGCACCAGCGGGTGCAGCTAGGTTTAGGTTTGTCGGGTTTGTTTCGGGCAATTTGCCCAATTATAAGGAGTAGTTATGAGCGATAAATTGTTTATTGAACAGCGTTCGGAAGGTGATTTCGCGATTCGAAGACCAGATGCGGAAAGGATTAGTGGTCACGAGCCAACACAGGCAGAAGCTATTGAAAGAGCCCGCGAGATCGACCCCCATGCCACAATTCAGGTGGAGCGCGTGCGAAATACTAGTCGTGGTCACCGCGACAAATGGCGCAAGCCGTAGGATCAGCCAGGCGCAGCGAAATGCGCCTTTGTTCTTTGCGTGCATAACGAGGGCCATCCTGCGGGCCATCGGTTCACACAACTCCATTTGCGACAATTTACTCATGCCAATGAATCTGGCTTTTGACAAGCTGATGGAACAGGCTCGGCGGGTTGGCAAGCACAAGAGCAAGAAATCTGCCGTGACTGCGGCGCTTGCCGAATATGTTCAGCGGCGTCAGCAATTCCCATCCTGGAAGCATTTTGGCAGCTTTGAGTTTGATGCCGCTTACGCCCACAAAGCCGAGCGGACAGAAAGCGACGATGATGACGTTGGCTGCGCAGCCACAGACCGGCGGGGGACGGATCGGATGTTCGATGAATCCGTTTCGATACTCGTACCAAAGTGGTTTGCTGGTACCTTTGAGAGCAACGCTTTACTAATTGCTTTTCTCACATCCATTGCATAATCACAGAAGTATATGAAGCTCAGAGGCGATGAAACACAATGAGCGAAGCCACAAAGGCAGAGTCCGATCTGGTAGGTTTCTCCTCCGGGCGAAGATTCGGCGCAATTTTGGCGGATCCGCCATGGCAATTCATCAATCGGACCGGGAAAGTCGCGCCGGAGCATAGGCGACTTTCACGTTACGAGACGATGAATGTGAAAGATATCAAGGCATTGCAGGTCCAGCGAATTGCCGCGGAGGTTTGTCACCTTTATCTATGGGTACCGAATGCTCTCTTGCCTGAAGGTCTCGATGTTTTGCAGGCGTGGGGCTTCAAATACAAAAGTAATCTTATATGGCACAAAATTCGCAAGGATGGAGGATCTGACGGCCGGGGGGTTGGTTTTTATTTCCGAAATGTGACAGAGGTGTTGCTGTTCGGCGTGCGCGGGAAAAACGCACGAACTCTCAAGGCGGGACGGCGGCAGGTGAATTATTTCTGTAGCCGGAAACGCGAACACTCGCGTAAGCCCGACGAGCAGTATGCGATTATCGAGTCCTGTAGTGCGGGGCCGTACCTGGAATTATTTGCCCGCGGCGAAAGAAAGGGCTGGGTTAATTGGGGCAACCAAGCTGATGATTCTTATTCCCCAACTTGGAAAACCTATCCGAATCACTCGCAAAGCAAATCGACTTCTGACTCTGTTCCTGCCGGACGACCCAATCTGGAGCTATTTGCTTAGATCGTGACTGGTTCGACAGTTGCGTCGTCGAAAGTCACGACTGATGAGGGCAAGCCAATCAGCAATAAGGGACAGGGATTACCCACCCCTCTGCTTACGCGGTCCATGAGCTTCCGCCAGTGCGTTGTTGCCTCGCCGAACTTGTCAGACACGAATTTATCGGCCCATGCGGTGGCGAAGGCTAAGGGCTTCTTTTCACGCACGACCCTGCGGCTGATCTGTTCTTGCTGACGCTTAGTTGGGCTTAGGCCTACTCGCCCAACATCTTCAAGGGTGGCGATTTTATGGTGTTCGGCGAAGCGTAGCACAAAGTCTCGCATACTATGGTGAAGTGAAAGCCCACGGGTCACGATCACGCCGACGCTGATTGCCGCTTCGGCATGAAGACGCTTGAAATTTTCTAGGTCGCGGTCGAAAAATGGATCCTTATTGTTCCATTCAATTTCTAGCGCGACAAGTTTATTGCCCTTGAAGTTTCCTTCAAATGCCTTAACATGGTCGACTTCATGAGAAATAGACTCTCGCTCGACGCCATTGATAGTCTTTCGAATTTCAAAATTAAATTTCTTCCATCCACATTGATTTAGAGCTCGTCGCAGCCTTTGTGTTCCCTTTGCTTCTCCTCCCCCCGAAGCAATGATTTCCCCAATCGGGATTTTGACATCGAGAAGAACGTCTTCAATGTCTTTTAGTGCTGCTGGAAAATCTTGCTCCATGATCGCTGCCGCATGGGATTCGTATTGGATATCGAAGTTCTTCTCGGATAGTTTTTCGAGCATGTAAAGTTCCAGCACGTCGTGGATAATCGTAGGAGTATACATGCATGACAAATGAGAGTTGGGGCGCGGCCGGGAGTAGGGGTCCCTTCGGCTGAGCTCAGGGCAGTCCCTTCGGCTCGAAGACGTTCGCTGGCGAACGTCTTGCTGCGCTCAGGATGGCGAAATCAAGAAAAGAACAAAGGTTTCGGGCAGAGTGTCCGCGCCACAAGAGGAAAGATCGCAGTGTTGCGGTTAACATTTCCGAATGTCCTTCTGAGTTTGACCTCGTTTTTGATTCAGGCGATAACTAGTTGCGAGCCATTACGAATAAGGACGAAACCGGATTCATCGTAACGCCTTTGTCGGGAAGATTTTGCGTATAAGTCTTTATTCTGGAATATTTTAGCGACCGGTACCTCTAGCTCCAAGATTCTAATATATCGAGGTAGGGAGGGGGGAGGGGAAAGGGTTGGATACAACCGACCTACTTAAACGGCTTTAGTACACGACATCCGGTAACCCGGGATTGCTGCGCGGCTAGCCTCGTCTCTTTTAGTTCGGTGGCGCGGAATGCGGCCAGCTCTGGTTTTGATTTCGTCCTCTGGTGGAAGGACCAAAATCAAACGCCGCGGACAGGAGTGTCCGCGCCACATGAGATAAGCATGACTTATGACATCGCGGTGGTTGGCGGAGGGATCGTTGGGCTTTCGTTTGCCATGCAAGCTGCGGAGCAATTCCCTCACCTGCGCGTTTTGGTATTAGAAAAAGAGGCGGCAATCGCTAGCCATCAAACCGGCCACAACAGCGGCGTGATCCATAGCGGCGTTTATTACAAAGCGGGCTCCCTGAAGGCGCGGCTGTGCGTCGCCGGGGCGCGCGAGATGGTCGCATTCTGCTCGCGCCACGGAATCCCTCACGAAGTATGCGGGAAGCTGATTGTGGCGACTGACTCCGACGAAGCAGCACAATTGGACGATTTACTTGCGCGCGGCGTAGCGAATGGCCTCGAAGGATTGCGCCTTCTCGGACGTGAAGCCATGCTTGAAATCGAGCCTCACGCGGGCGGAGTACGGGCGCTACACGTGCCATCGACTGGAATTACGAATTTTGCG
The DNA here is from genome assembly GCA_003169715.1 of Acidobacteriaceae bacterium. GTDB lineage: Bacteria > Acidobacteriota > Terriglobia > Terriglobales > Acidobacteriaceae > PALSA-188. The sequence continues at coordinate 17,650 of PNAR01000142.1, forward strand.
GCCGTTGCAGCTAAGTATGCCGAGATCGCCGCGGCAAACGGCGTCGAGATAAAGACAAACGCAGGAGTCGTGGGATTTGTGCGGTCCGGCAACGCGGTGATCGTCCAAACCCGCGCCGGAGATTTTTCCGCGCGCCATGTGGTGAATTGCGCTGGACTTCATAGCGACCGCGTGGCCCGGATGGCGGGCGAGGATCCGGGCGTAATGCTGGTTCCCTTTCGCGGAGAGTATTACGACCTGGCGCCGTCGCGGCAGTCATTAGTGCGCGCGCTGATTTATCCGGTGCCCGATGCGCGTTACCCATTTCTAGGAGTGCACTTCACGCGACGGATTCAAGGCAACGTCGACGCGGGACCGAACGCTGTGCTGGCCTTCCGGCGCGAAGGCTACCGCTGGCGGGACTTCCATTTGGGCGAGACGCTGGAAGTCTTCAAAAACTCAGGATTTCGGGCCATGGCGCGGCAACATTGGAGAAACGGCCTGTCAGAATTTCAGCGGTCGTTGCGCAAGCGCGACTTTGTGCGCTCCTGCCAGCGCCTCGTTCCCGAGGTTCGAATGGAAGACATGACGCCCGGCGGCTCAGGAGTGCGAGCACAAGCGGTCGCATCCGATGGCACCCTCGTGGATGACTTCCGCTTTGTTGCTCGTGAACGTTTCTTGCATGTTCTCAATGTTCCGTCGCCGGCAGCCACGGCATCATTACCTATCGGCCGCGAGATATTAAAGATGGTTGGATTAATCGCATAGTGCAATCTTTCGTGTAATCTTTCGTGTAATCTTCCGTAGAGACGAGGCTTGCCTCGTCTCAGCAGCTTAACCTCTCTCGAAAGCAAACGATTCCACGCAGCAATCTAGGGCTACGCAATCTAGGGCTACGCTCCGAAAGGACCTACCAGCGCAACCCAACCGTGATAGGAATAACAATAGTCTGACCGTCGCTTTGATAGGCGCGATGATAGCGGCCTTCGATATACAACTTGGAATGCAGCCGGCTCAAAGGATATGTAATTCCGCCACCATAATTAAATCCTCCCGCATCCTTGGTGCGCGACGACATGGTTTGCGGACTCTGAATTGCCCCGTTAATGCAATTAACATCCCACCATCGAACCCATGCGTCCTGGCAAATTGTGCCGGGCGCAAGCAACTGGCTGCGCGCCGAAACGCTGCGCTGATAAAAACCTATGCCCAAAATTCCGTATGCGCCCCATTTGCCAAAATGCCGGGGCACATTGACGATGCCGTTCACACTTATCGACTGCAGCCGTCCGCTCGCGCCGGGCAGGGACTGATTCTGGATCACGCTCGGCCTCAAACCCAGGTCATAGTACATGTATTCGGCGTCCACTCCGAACATGCGGCTGAAGTTCACCCCACCGCCGGCCACGCCATGATATGAATTGCCGACAAAGGCCCCAACATAGCTGCGGCCGATGCCAAGTCCGCCGCCAACATTCAAATTAAATCGATTAAAGTCCGATTGTGCCGAAGCGGATTCAATCAGTCCGCAAAAAATAAGCACCACCAATATCCAATTGCTCGATCTCAATCTCGATCTCCTGTGTCGTAGAAACGCATGTTCCCAGAGGGCAATCGTGACGCACCGTCAGCGCCATATCCCGAGGCCACCTTAATCCTATATGCGTTTGTGAAATTAGATGCCAAGGCCGAAAACCGAAGCCAGATTTTTTGCAGACCATCAATTATGCGCTGCCGCCGTCCGAGTCGCGTGACCCATTTTCCGATAAAGCACCGGCCAATATTCTCGCAGCATATTCCCACCCGCACGCGTAGCCAAATCCAGGCCATAGCGAAAAAAAGTGTCCCCGACGCTGCGGTTCCGTTCGGGCCAGTACAGGTTGGCTAAGCTTTCGGACATCAGCGGCCCAACCAGCCTTGACCAGCCAATGACGTCGCGACCCTCGTCGTTGCGCATGATGAAAACCCTTTGCACGGAATACTTCGCCGCATGCCCAAAGGTCGGATTCACTTCCGCATAAAAACGCGGATCAAGATGCAAAGCCGATGCAATCACGAATGTGCCAAAGAATTCGCTGGACGCCTGCCGCGCCATCGACGACCCGAAGCGCTTGGCGTATGCATCCCATCCCTGCCCATATCCGGTCGGCGAATTATCTGCCTGCGCAATGGCCGACCCCAGAACCGCCCAGCTAATCGTATGCACGGAACCGCTGTTGTCCACGAATAACTTGAACTTCTGCCCGCTTGAAAGCCGCTCCTCGCTAGCGGCGATGTCTGGAAACACGATGGATTTTTTCTGCAGCAGATTGTAAAGGCCCGCGCCCGGTATTTTGTCTGCTGCATTCGAAGCAGGTGCAGCAGGAGCTTGATCGGCTGGAGCTTGCTTTGCCACTTGCGCCACCGCTCCACTTATAAAAGGAAAAAC
>PNAR01000185.1 GCA_003169715.1 Acidobacteriaceae bacterium
CAGCCAATCCCTCGCCTGTCGCCTTGATATAAGCTTCCTTGCGAGTCCAGCAAGCAAAAAAACCGGCCATTTGTTGGTCAGGACCCAGCCTGCGTAGTTCATCGCTTTCTCGAAGGGAAAAGAATCTCTCGCTGATTTTCTGCCAATCTCTGACTTGCTTGATCAGTTCGATGTCAACTCCTAATTCGTTCCCCGCGACGGCATAGACTGCGCGGTCAGCGGAGTGCCCGAGATTGAAGTGAACATCCGGATGGTTCTTCAAATATGGCTTGCCCTTTGAACCGTAGTTAAAGATGAGGTCTTCCGGTCGAGCCGAAATATAGAAGGCAAGGATTGCTCTCAAAATCCCACGGCCAATGATGAACGAATGCCGGTGCTCCTCAGCATAAAAGCGGAGAGCCCGTTCCCGTTCATCGGAAGAAAGAGATTGCTTCATCTCTCCCACGACAGGCTCAGTGGTTCGTATCGGCACCGTCCAAATATCCACAGAATTCGGCGCCGTGCGAAATTCATCCCGCTGACGCGAAGACCCCAACGAAGATCCTAATATGGGGGGATCACTCATTGCGGTCTAATTCTTACGTGGTTCCGGCTTCTCATCACCGCAGTTTACCGCGATCCGGGATTTTGAATTCGAAACTCCGGGGGCAAAACTCTATAGCGTCAGGGGATTACGACTTCGACTTGATTTGAGAACGTGCTTTGTTTGCCATTGGCGGCAACCGCGGTTGTCACGTAGTAGTACGTGCGTCCTCCCTGAACTGTGGAATCCAGATATGACGGGTTGGAGTCAGGAATGGAATTAAGCTGGGAATACTGGCCGCCGGATGCGTTAGTCCGGTAAATGTTGTAGCCAACGACACCAGAGCCGCCCGGATTCCATGAAAGGCTGACTTTGTGCTGAGTCCCAGGTGTGGCGTTGCCTGACAACGTTTCCTCAGCGTTCAAGCCCGGCGCGCCCTGGAATGAAAGCACGGCCGACGTGACACCGCTCGATCCCGGCGAGAAAGTTACTTGGTACGTCTTACTTTGTCCGGCCGCGATGGTGAACGGAAATGACAATCCCGTCAGTGAGAATTCTGACGACGTAATGCCTGCGGAGTAAATCGTAACCGGCAACCGCCCAGCTTGGAGTAATCCTGAAAGCGTCACCGTTGCTCCAGAAGTGACATTGCCGAAATTCAGTTGTGCTGGCGCTATGCTCAAGTGGCCGGAGTCTGATCCTCGTCCGGCAACAGGAACTGACAAACTTGTGCCTCCTGTATCCACAATAATTTCACCGGACGCCGCGCCCATCCACCGTGGCTCAAATGTGGCACCCAAGGTGATGCTTTCGCCTGGTGCGAGTGTCATTGGCAAATTCAGCTCAGTCCTGCCGAATTCTTTGCCAGAAACCCACAAGCGCGAGATGGTTTGATTCGCCGAGCCAGAATTGGAAAGCGTTATTGGGAGGCGCTCACCCGACCCCACTCGCACACTTCCGAACTCCACTTTTTGAGGATTTGAAACCAGCCCGCCATGAACTCTGCTTGCATCAGCGTGAAGGACGGCGCTGCTCGCATGACCAGCGATAAATGTAAAGTTGGTTTCCAAACGCCCGCTGCGAGTGGGCACAAATAGAATTTCGAAACGGACACTTTCTTCTGACCTCACTCTTAGTGGCATTTTCAATCCGCGAAGATTGAAAATTGAGTTACTTCGGAGCACTTTCATTAGCGTAAGGGTTGACCGGCCATGATTCGTAAGCACAACCTCACGCATGTATCTTTGGCCGNNCTCACCTCGCCTGGATAGAGATACGTCCGCATTGACCGATGCGCCAAACGCCGCACGGGCGGGCAGTAATAGGCCCGAAAGGGCCAAAATGGCCAGCAGGTTTCTAATTGAAGGTAGGGAACATCGCGCGTCCATGGCGCGTAGTGTCAAGGATCATGAGCGATAGGGGAAGGTCTCACTAGTACATTATTAAAACTTTAGTCTGTTGAAAACTCGCGTCCGTGGCGGATTGGCCTGAAGCTGCTGTCATCCGAGCCTTCCGGCCGTCAGGTTTCGATCTTAGCCATCTTACGGCGTAGGAATAGCCGCTTGGACTTCGTTCGAGTGAGAGCTCTCCGCGCCTGTGCTATCAACCGCAGTGGTCACATAGAAATATGTTTGCCCAGAGGTGACGGCGGCATCCCCATAGGTCGTTGCCGGTGCTGGCGCTGGCGCCGAAGTGAGCTTGGTATAGGGCCCTCCGGTTTGCGTGCCGCGGTAAACGTTGTATCCGGCCACAGTGCCACTATCCGCCGTCCACGAGAGCGCCACGCTATGCTGAGGCGGAGCCGACCCTGCGCCACTAAGCGATTCCACTGCGCTCGGCGCTGTTCCGCCAAACGAAAGGCTGGCGGAGGCGCCACCGCTGGCTTGAGGGCTGAATGTTACGGTGAAGGAAGCGCTTTGTCCCGCGGGAATCGTGACCGGCAACTGTATCCCGCTAAGGGAGAACTCAGAACCGCTGAATGAAGCGGACGACACTGTTACACTCGATCCGCTGGCAGCTAGTGATGCCGTCAACTGCTGATTTTTCCCCACGATTACGTTTCCGAAGTTCAGGCTCGACGGCGAAAGTGCCAGTTGGCCAGGCGCGCTTGCCGATCCGGATAAAGCCAGATTTACTGTCGAATTCGAAGCGTTGGATACGACTGAAATATTTCCCTGGGCGTTGCCGGAGGATTGCGGAGTGAATGACGCCGAAAACGTGACGCTCTCGCCGGGGGTAAGTGTCATCGGCAGAGGAAGGCCGCTTATGCCAAATCCAGAACCAGTGGCGGTGGCCCCGGCTATGGCGACCGGCCCCGCTCCGGAGTTCGTCAGAGTTGCCGGCAAATTTTGGGTATTCCCAGTCTGTACGTTTCCAAAACTGATCGTCGAAGGCCCTGGGGTGAGTTGACCGGCAACAACGGATGTGCCCGAAACTGGAATTATCAGCGCGGTTTTCGAGGCTACGGATGTGGCTGCCTGATAGTCACCCCTGCGGCCGCCTGCCCACCACGCCGTCGAGCAGGCAATGGTTATGCTTCCACTTGCATTTCCTGAGGGCGCGATGGAAACCGTGAAAGTTGTGCTCTGATTCGGCTTCAGTGTCAACGGTAGGGTTAGCGCCCCTATCGTAAACCCGCTTCCGTTGATAGTGGCGCGCGCGAGCGTGACATATGTTCCCCCAACATTTGTAATCGTCTCCGTAATCTGCCGGCCTGTGGAGATCCCAAAATTGGCGCTTGGGGGATTTACCGTCAATTGTCCCGAAGCTACCCCGTTTCCATAAAGCGGCACGGTGACATAAGGAGTAGTTCCATCGAGAGAAATCACAAGCGAACCGGATGCGTTCCCCGATGCAGCTGCGGTAAAAGTAACGAGAAGAGATACTTGCTGACGTGGAGTGACAGTCAATGGAAAACTCCCATTGCCTATTTGAAAATCCGCGCCCTCGATGGTCGCTGTTGCAATCCTGACGGGAGCAGCCGTGGGGTTCCAAATGTTCTCAACGACCTCGGTTGAGCTGCCGACTACTACGTTTCCGAAGTTCATTGTAGATCGGCTGAGCACCAATTTTGCAGACGATGAGGAAGCTGCCTGTGAAACGCCAGACAATAAGGTGAGGATTAAACAAAGAAGCAGAGCGCTCCAGGGCGTGCGGAATTCTTTCACGGATGCCTTCTTGCGGGCCGCATTCCCAGTACATGCGACGGGGGATTTACATCAACTGCCGGAGTTTCCCCGAAACCCGGAAACATCCAACAGCAACGTCAGTGTCTGTCTTTGTGGGTGTACAGGCTAGGTCTCCGAAGGCCGAGAAGTGGCTAGCAGAGAGGCATGGAGGGCATTGTCCTACAGCCTTTAGCCTTTAGTGTTACTCGCTGGAAATGTCGCGAAACTGTGAACTACAGACCTGGATTCGGCGGGCCACTATCAAGCAACCATTGGTGTCGGCGGAGAATATTGAGGTGCTCTTTGCTCAGACCCCGGCTTTGGCGGCAGTTCTTGTCACCGCCGAATCCAGCTCAGGGATGGATTCGAGGTTGCTCTCGGAAGCCAACCACTCTACTAATCGCTTGCGCGACTGCGCGGGCACGTCCAGAAAGCGGATTCCGACGCCTCCCAAAGTATCCTGCCAAACAATCTCAGCTTTAGCTTTAAGCAATTCGCTTGAATCGGGAAGCATGCATTCAAAACTTAAACGCGCCGACGCAGGCAACGGATTCTCGGACCGGATTGCGGCTCCAGAATCGCTCAGATCCTCAACCGCGACGGGCTTGTTCGCGAACTTCCCGTAACTTACCTTTGCCCCAAAATCTACCCGCACGCGCTTGAACCCGCCGCGTCTTTCCTGCGCCATCAGATTGCGAACAGCACGCAATCCGTGCCGGACGCGTTCGAGAGAAAGAGGCTTGTATAAAACAATCTGAGTTCCGCTTTGGAAGGCAGTTCCCACAGCCGTCGGCCCCCCGGCCAGTATGATCCGGACAGACTTTCCGCACGTGGGGAGACCACGCGCAGCTTCTAACAGCATGGTAGCGCCAGAAACTTCGTCGTCGGCAACGATGGCATCAAATTTCCTGGCTGCCAGTTTGCGAGCCGCGACTTGATGGTCGTCGAAAACCTCGACCTCTACTCCCAGGTCTTTGAAGACACGGGTTACCGTACGAATGATTGTCTCTTGGTCACAAAGTAGCAGCGCCGCAGGCATATAAAACATGCTAAAAACATTGGGGTTTGCGGGCAAGTTACTGAAGTTCCAGTGGGCCGGCACGAAAATTGGAATGTCTAACTAAGCGAAATCCAGGATCGGGATTGCGCTGACTTTTCCACCGCGTCCAACACTTTTTGCACGAGCAATCCGTCCTCAAAGTTCGGATGAAATGCTTCTTTTCTCGAAAGAGAAGTCAAAAAATCCCCCAACGTCGCGATGAAAGTATGTTCGTAGCCGATGCCGTGACCAGGCTTCCAGAAATTCTCTTCATAAGGATGATCAGGTCCCGTTACCAGAATCTTGCTGTTTCCCTGGAGATTACCGGGCAGAGTTGCGTCGTAGAATTCAATATGGTTCATATCTTCAAGGTTGAAACTCAACCTTCCTTTCGAGCCCTGAATCTCGAACGTGTTGCGATTTCGGCAGCCCACTCCATAACGGCTGGCCTCGAAAGTGCCGACGCTTCCGTTTGAGAAGCGGACCAGTGTAGACACCGCGTCGTCAACGTCGCGGCCGGGAACAAAAGTATTCGTCATTGCGTTCAGTTGGCTGATGGGGCCATTTAAGTAGATGGATAAATCAATCACGTGCGAGAGTAAATCTCCGAGAGCGCCCGATCCCGCTTCATCCTTTTGATATCGCCAGGCGGTGGACTTGCCAGAACTGTTTCCCGACTGGTTCATGTAGTTGGCGCGATAGTGAAATATCTGACCGAGTTTGCCCTCGGCAATTAACCGCTTGATAAATGCGATTGCCGGCACGCGACGATAGTTAAACCACACCAGATTGGGCACACTATGAGCTGCCTGTGCCATGCGTTGAGCATCGGCTAAGGAAGTTGCCAGTGGTTTTTCGCAAAGCACTATCTTTCCGGCTTGCGCGGCCGCAATAGCGATGGGAGCGTGCAAAACATTCGGCACCGCCACGTCCACGATATCCACATCAGGCCGGCTCACCACCTTCTGCCAGTCTGTTGAAACTTCTTCCCACTGCCATTGCGAGGCCATGGCCGCCAGCTTATCGGGATTCCTGCCGCAAATGACCTTAAGGCCAATCTCATACGGCAAATCAAAAAAATGGCCGACCTGATGAAAAGCGTTGGAGTGGGCCCGGCCCATAAATCCCTGCCCGATCATGGCTACAGTTAAGGTTTGCTTTTTTGTCATATTTGCTTTGAGGATGCGTCAATAAGATACACGAGGATCGTCTTCAAGGTAAGACATTGGCATCCCGACCGGAGCCCACGCTTCTACCGAAACTTTCACAGCTATACCGGGTTATTCCGGACGAACGTGGTTACATAGTTTGCCTTGCGGAAACGATTGTTCGGTGCGGAACCGGACTGTTCAATTTTGTGGATTGTGATATAACCCGCTGGTTAAGAGGCCGATGGGAAGCTGGAGGCTACTCCGTGAACGATGAGGACCGACGGATACTGGAACTTTGCGAGCTAACTTCCAAAGAACAGGATACTGAGAAGCTTCTTCAGCTAGTCGCAGAGCTAAACGAGATATTGGAGAGAAAGGAGCAACGTCTTCTCGCGCAACGGAAACCTTCAACCTCCAAGAGCGCGGACTGACCTCCGCCGGAAGTTTTTGCGTCATAGTTGCTGTTGAGCGCGTTTTGTTAAAAATGGTTAAACTGTTTTTTCCTTCCAGACTCTCCACTTCGCAATTTTCTTTTGCATCCCACACGCCATTCTCGCATCAGATTCCTTACATCCGACTGTAGAATGAATGCTTGACTAACCGGCAGGAGAGAGAAGATATGCGACGTCTGGAGAAGTGCCAGTGAAATCGCAGTGTTTACCTTTCTCCCACATCCCGCACACCACGAAGTTATTCACTGATTTTCTTTCCTACTCTCCAAAGGTTCAACCCTTCTACCCATATTCTCCAAGATTCAGTGATTGGTATGAGCAAGCGGCGGTGGACCTGAAATACGATGCGGCAAGACGCCAGCGTGTTTGCTCGGTCCTTGAGCGTCAGAATATGTCCTGGAATGCCTCTCCAAAAACTTTCGAGAATATCTCACGAATGAGAAGCGGTGCCGCTGCCGTAGTTACCGGTCAGCAAGTAGGACTTTTTGGCGGCCCGCTGTTTTCATTGTTTAAGGCGCTTACGGCCGTGAAGCTGGCGGAACAGGCAAGTGCCCGTGGGGTTAATTGTGTGCCGGTATTCTGGCTGGCGACGGAAGATCACGACTTAGAGGAAGTCAATCATGTTTTGGTCCCGGACCGAGATCATTCGCTGCAAAATGTCGTTGCGTCATCGAATGGTTTGTTGCATTCTCCAGTCG
>PNAR01000021.1 GCA_003169715.1 Acidobacteriaceae bacterium
GGCACGGGCCGCTCGCTGATCACAACCACCAGCGGCGCCAACTGCGTGGGCACGCCTTGTGGAAACGACGGTATGTCCTTTTTCAATCCGGGCGGCTGCAACAACCCCGACGATTTCTCAATGGGCGTAAATGGTACTCGTATCGGCGTGGTTGAAGTTTACGACCTCGGCCCATAGCGGAACGGGCTTCGACGCCTGATGCAGGGTTGCCTCCAATCGGGGCGGCAACCGTTTTTCACCCGGGCGTTTGGCGGGAGAGTACGGCCCGTTTTTTTGCTTCCACATAAGCAAACGGGGTGTCAGACTTTCCGCATGAACCCTCAGAAATCCCGAACCAAAGGCTCGAAGAACTAGCGAGGGGCCTTTTGGCCCGCCCTAATTTTTCGGGTCGTCTCCCCCGACGTGACTTCCCTCTCATTCGACCAATATCTCCAGCTTTCTCCCAAAGAGCGGACTCTCCAAGATCGCCTGTACTGGGAGCACTTAATGAATCCCCGGCGTCTCGCATTTCTGGCGGCGCTTCTGAAAATGTCGATTCGCAGAAAGAAGCAATCGCGCGGTGACCGATTCGCCGGAGGGCGTCTCTCACGCAGCACCCGATTAGATCGACGAAGGTGAGCAGTTCTTAATCAGCGAACCGGCTTCGTAAGTGAAAGCGCCCTGGAGCGGCGGCCCCAGACTGATAAGCCTGTGGGACATCATGAAAACGCTCGATCTTGCCAAGGCATTTCAACTCAATCGCGGCTGCCAAAGCACCGCCTATTTCCTAAACCCCATGCAGGTAAGGTTGGTTGATGATTTAGACGAGCCCATTCATTCCAATTTGCGGGCGTCGTTCTCCACGCTTTACGAAGAAGTCTTGGAATTCTGCAAAGCGTTGGAACTTCCAGTTTCAGAAGCATCATGCGGAAAAATCCTAGAGCTTTTGTCCTCGGAGCATACGGCGACGGGCAGATGGTTGCACCCTCCGACACGCGCCTTAGTAGATAGTGTTCAAATCGAACTACAAAGCCGCCTATTTCTTTACGTTTCCTATCAGCACGCCACTTTTTATAAAGAGCCACTCGCCGGATGGGATAAACTCCGAGACGCTTTCCCGAGCGCGGTCTATGAAGTTGAAGAGGCAGCAAAGTGCCTAGCGTTACACCGAAGCACCGCATGCGTGTTTCACTTGCGTTCTGGAATACGGCCTGTATGCGCTGGCCTCCCAATTCCAAGTTCCCTTCGATCACAAGTCCTGGAATGAGATAATAGAACCAATCGAAAAGTCCATACGGAAGATTAATAGCCAGCCCCAGAAGACCGATGACTGGAAAGCGAACGAACAGTTCCATTCACAGGCCGCCGCGCAGTTCATGCACTTCAAAAATGCATGGCGAAACTATACAGCGCACAGCCATCTCAAATATACGGAAGACGAGGCGGAAGCGATATTTCGGCATGTGCGAGACTTCATGACTCACATCGCGAAGCGACTCAAAGAATCAAATCCGGTTGTGTCCGAATGTGAAAGCGACTCTTCGGGCAATGTGGTAGTATCCTAGTTTGACTCTGTGGGGATGAACGATATCACAACAGCTTTGACCTTTGGAGCCTTACGTTTCTGTGACCCGAGGGATTTCGTTCGACCACTGACCGAACGGGAAGAAATCCAGCAGGCTATGGACGCTTTGGCCCTCTTATGTAAATCCCCTTTAACTAATCCGCCCATTGCTGATTGGCCATCCATCACAGATTGCACCTCTCACGGTGCGGGGTTCTCTTTAGACGCCAAGACTCCCGCTGTACGAGTTTCTCTTCGGTTCAATCCGGCTGCGTCGCCCCTCGGCGACTACGAGATTCATTTCTTAAACCGACATCGCAAAGAGACGGGCCGCGTCTTGCGGGTTACTCCAGTTGAGGACAAAGACCTCCATGTGAACCAATATGCTGCGCTTCGCCCATTCCCGATCCGCTACGTTGTCGTGACTTGCGATTTGCACGGAACGAAGCGCGTTTGGCTCATCGGGATTACATCTGTTCGAACTGCTGACCAGACAGAACTGGATTCAAACTGACCTACTACCAAAAACCTACCTCGCCAAGTTGAAGCGGAACGGGAATATTGGGTTAATGGGGTTTTGTTGGCATGCCTCTAGAACAGATCGATCAACAACATCTGGAGCGGGCGCAAGGTTATGCCGCGCTAGGCATGTTTCTCGAAGCGAACGAGGAGCTGGAGGAAGTAACGCCGGACGTTCGCCATGTGCCGGAAGTCTTGGTAGTGCGAAGCGCTATCTATCACGGAACAGGTCGATGGTCGGCGATGGCGGTTGTCTCTGCCAAGCTTGTCGAGCACGACCCCGCTGAGCCGGGATGGTTCATCAATCTTGCGTACGCCACGCGGCGTGCCGAATCGCTCGAAAACGCACATACAATCCTCCTGCGCGCCGAGAAGCTCCATGGCCAGAACGCTGCCATTCAGTTCAATCTCGCGTGCTACGAAGCGCAACTTGGCAACATCGAAAGTGCGAAACGCCATCTTGCCCATGCGATCAGGAAAGATGCCCACTACAGGCAGCTGGCGCTCGACGATTCCGATCTAGAGCCCTTGTGGGAGCACATTCGCTCTATTGAGTGAGCGTTCCGGCCACAGAATAAGCTTTACGCGCCTTGCGCTCTTTGAAATGATCTCGGGTGCGCGAAGTTTGTTAGGCGGCTCCCACAAAGCACCTCGCCCTCTTTCCGCCCGGTAACCGTGAATGGGGAATCATTCGCGCACTCAAATTCGTACTATGAAAAAGTTTTTTCTGCTGTTGTTCCTCATCGGTTGCGCTTTGAGCGGAGTTATCACAACTGAGGCGCAATCGAATTACGAACCGTATTCTTTTACCACGTTCGCGGGGATCGC
>PNAR01000047.1 GCA_003169715.1 Acidobacteriaceae bacterium
GACCATTCAGTTTTCAGGTATATACCACGGACGGGACTACAGCTGCGCGGGTAAGCGCAACCGGACTCACTCCGGGCCTGTCTGCCGATCCGGTCACTGGAATCATTTCAGGAAGTGCGGCCACGAAAGGAAGTTCAATCGCGACCCTTACAGTCACTGACGGAAGTTTTACTGCGACCGCCACATTGCAACTGACTTTTGCCGCCGACTCAACTCTGCCCGTGATCATTAGTCCCGGCTTCGCCTCGCTGACTCCGGGCGAGTTTTTCACTTACACGATCAGTGCATCAGCAACCTGCGGTTCTCTCGATGGAACGACTTTTACTTTTATCGGCACACTGCCAGCTGGACTGACCTTTGACGGAATCGACACCATCTCCGGAACCTACATTGGCCCGTTGCGGGCAAGCGGTAAGGGCGGAGCACGCACGCCGGAACTGGCGGGAGGCACAGTGCTTGGCAGTATCCAGCTCTTCGGCACAAACTCGCAGGGCACAGGCACGCTCCCGCTTCTCTTCCTGCCAGCACCTTCTGGCGCGGTGAATGTATCCACCCGACTACAGGTAGGAACAGATCAGAATGTCCTCATCGGCGGCTTCATCATTACTGGGAATGCCCCGAAAGTAGTGATTATTCGCGCCATCGGCCCGTCCACTGGAATCCCCGGAGCCTTGCAGGATACGACGCTTGAATTACACGATAGTGCCAACCACGTTGTCTATAACGACAACTGGAACGATAGCCAAGAGAGCCTCATCGAGGCTACCGCCATTGCGCCCACGGACTTTCGAGAGTCGGCCATAGTCATCGGGCTCGACCCCGGCTCCTACACGGCGATAGTGGCTGGCAAGAATGGCACTACCGGTATAGGTCTGGTGGAAGTTTATGATCTGGGCACGGATAGCCTCGGTTCCTCCGGTAATTCAAAACTCGCAAACATTTCCACGCGCGGGTTTGTCGATACCGGCGACAACGTGATGATCGGCGGCTTTATTATTCGGCACGTAGCCACAAGGGTGATTGTGCGCGCGATTGGGCCGGAACTAAACGGCAGTGTGTCGGGAGCCTTGCAAGATACGACGCTGGAGTTGCGCGATGTCTCCGGCTCGCTGATCGCATCGAACGACGATTGGCGTAGCACTCAGGAGCAGGAAATTATCGATACTGGCGTGCCGCCGACAGACGACCGGGAGTCGGCCATTGTCGCGACTCTAAATCCCGGCTCCTACACGGCCATTGTTCACGGCAAGGACAACACCACCGGCGTCGGCGTGGTTGAAGTTTACGACCTCGGCCCATAGCGAAACGGGCTTGGAAGCCTGACGCAGGGTCGCCTCCACTTGGGCGGGAACCCCCAATTTCCTTTTAAGCGGACGGGCACCGAGCACGAAGAAATCCACGCCGCAGCCTGATACCAGCATCGCTCGCACACAGCGGATTCTTCACTACCGCTCGACGACGAACTCGGTAGCCTTGCATTTCGGACAATCGTCCGCTGTTTCCTTCGGTACCGGTCGAGTGAACCGCTTCACATGCCCGCAGGTCGTGCACCGCCACCGCAGAGATCGCACTTCCTCAAGCGCAGCGATCTGCTGGAGACCGTAATTCGCGCGCTCTCGAATCGTCTCCAGTAGCGCTTTCATCCCCTTTAGCGGCGACGTTTCGTCCATAGATCGAAAGTGAGTTGCCGCTCGCGACACGGTGGTCTTGCCGTGAACGAGCGCAATATTCGTCTCCAGATTCGCCGCATGTGTTCATTCGAACATAACCGCCATTCTTGACGCGGCAATCTCATTTTTCACACGGCGTTACCGCGTCACGCCAGCGATGGAAGCGGGAATTACAGATCACGTTTTGGATATGCAAGAGATTATTGCATTGCTGAAATCCTAGCGGTCTGATTTACTTTTGTTCATGCTCATCAGAACGACAAAACGCGGTTTAGCCATCTTCACCTCACAGGTAGAGACGGCATGAACACTTGCGTCATCAAAATCGTAGGGGGGCCAAATGGCATCATGGTTGACATGAAGTCTGATCAAACTGTTGCTACACCCAAAGAAATGGAAATAGCAGGCATCATCGACCATCTTATGCAGCCTGTATTTCTGGCGATTGCCTCGGCTACGGGACGAGGGGAGATGATTGAAAGCAGGGATGTGGAAGCTGTTCGGCACATTATCGAGGAAAAAACAAAACACTTTTTCCCAAACTGAGCCACCACCGAAAACCTTGGTAGTGCCTTAATTTGATGCACTTCACAAAGGTCGAAAGGATTTGTCAAAATCAAGCAAATCTGATTCGATCATTCGAGTGAATCAGAATAAGCCTCCGGTGGAAGAGCCGAGAGTGTGCGCCTTCCTGCGATTGGTTGGAGGTATATCCGTTGCTGCCGGGGTAATTTGTTTCTTCTGGGCGTATATTGAACCGCAAGTCAGCACCGGAACCGTCGGACTGTCCGAGTTAATGTTGGCCGGCGTAGCGACATCGGCGTTGACGATGGGGTTTGTGTTGATCGGCTTTGCAGCCGGGCTCGATTTGCTGACCAAGATCGCGAATTATTTGGCGCGGATAGCGGCGAACAGTGAGACGCCAAAGCCTGATTCAGCCAAAAAACTTGAAGCGATTCTAAAGAAATCCGACGAGCCAGCGTTAAAGTCCAAACCGGACGAGCCGGGAGTTTATAAGATATAACGGTGCGAGCAGAGCAACTTGAGGGGCTGTCTGCACTCTTGACGTTCATGACGGAGCAGTTCAAGCAAAAGTCGGGCGATCCTGCTGCTGTGAACCCCCCCGGCGGAGAAGAGAGAAAGGATTCCGAAAAGTGACCACGCGGCCAATCTGCATTATCGCGGCAAGTTTCCTGTTTTTCAGTTTGCTCGCAGTTCGCACGACCTACGGCGGCGACCTAAGTAAGTTTGTCGGTTACACTGCTCTCGGCTCATCCACGGTCAGGGAAACGTCGGAAAGCCGTTTGGGAGAGAAATACATCAAACTCTCGAACGGCAACGTTTTCAGAGTTTTTGGTATTCTCTTGCTACCTCTGCCAATGACCGAGGTCGCAATCTTCGTCAGGGAACCAACCCAAGAAATGATCGATAAATATGGCGACTCGCTTCCGAAGGAACAACTGTATCTGTATAAACTCCTAATCGACAACGAGGCTTACGATGCGGTCGTTTCGTCAGAATAATTTTCTGATTTCAAATTAAGGCACTACCGAAAACCTTGGTAGTGGCTCAGTTTGATTTCTTACGGTCATTCTCGAGGAGGCTTTCGCGCAAACTGATAGATGCAAAACGCGCAGCCCGCGATTATCAGGCAAAAGCCAATAGCAGCCAAGAGAGGACTGACTGGTCCGCGGTGCGGATATAGTTCAAGCCATTGTCCCAGCCGATATGCGTGACAGGAACGAAAGAGCGCCAAAATGGCAAGCACCATCGTAGCGGCGGCAGCCATTACAACACAGCCTTGATTCTCGTTCACCGAGAAGAAGATCAGCCACGAATCGGTTCTAGCAAAGCAATCACTTCGTCCAAACTCCAGACGTGATCGGATACGCCTGCTTCCATCGCAGGCGTGACACGGAGCGTTTGGTGGATGCGAGCAAAATTGTAATACATTGCGCTATTTAAATTTCAAACTGAGCCACTACCGAAAACCTCGCCAAGTTGAAATTGAATGGGAACACTGGGCTGATGGGGTTTTGTTGGCATGCCTCTAGAAGCGACTGATCAACAACATCTGGAGCGAGCGCAAGGTTATGCCGCGCTTGGCATGTTTCTCGAAGCGAACGAAGAGCTGGAGGAAATCACGCCCGATGTTCGGCATGTGCCGGAAGTCTTGGTAGTGCGGAGTGCGATTTATCAAGGAACAAAGCGATGGTCAGCGATGGCGGTTGTCGCGGCCAAGCTTGTCGAGTACGACCCCGGTGAGCCGGGGTGGTTCATCAATCTTGCGTATGCCACGCGGCGTGCCGAATCGCTCGAAACCGCCCATGCGATCCTCCGCCGCGCGGAGAAGCTCCATGGCCAGAACGCTGCCATTCAGTTCAACCTAGCTTGCTACGAAGCGCAACTTGGCAACATCGAGAACGCGAAACGCCATCTTGCCAGTGCGATCAGGAAAGACGCTCATTGCCGGCAGCTGGCGCTCGACGATTCCGATCTAGAGCCGTTGTGGGAGCACGTGCGCTCTATTGAGTGAGCGGCTCTGCCACAGAATAAGCTTTACACGCCGTACGCTCGTTGAAACAATCGCAGGCGCGCTAAGTCCGTTAGGCGTCTCTAGCAAAGCACCTTCCCCTCTTTTCGCCGTGTAAATCGTGAATGGGGGAATCATTCACTACCAATAAGGTGCTTGCTATGAAAAAAGTGCGGAAACTTTTCGCCCTGACGGCGACGCTGTCGGTCCTGCTAACGGCGGCGGCGCGCGGGCAGGGCGCTCGCATGTTTGTCAAACTCTCCCCAAATCCAGCGCCGGCGTCTCTGTTCAAGGAGATTTCTTTGGCGGATCGTGTCGCTTATCAGCGCGCGATTGAAGAAGTCTATTGGCGTCATCGGATCTGGCCAAAGGAGCGCCCCGATCCCAAACCATCGCTCGATTCAGTGATGTCTCAGGCGCAGCTGGAAAAGAAAGTCGCAGATTATCTGCGCAATTCACAGGCGCTGGAGGATTACTGGCAACGGCCGCTTACAGCCGAGCAGTTACAGGCTGAAATGGAGCGCATGGCGCAGAACACGAAACAGCCAGAGGTATTGCGTGAGCTTTTTGAAGCGCCCACGCCGACGCCCACCCCTGTACCTTGCGCTGACGACATCTGGACTCCAACCAGCATCATCAACGCGCCTACTGCCCGACAGCAGCACACAGCGGTGTGGACTGGGAGCGAAATGATCGTCTGGGGCGGATATGCCGGGGGCGTCAACGGTTTGAACACCGGCGGGCGGTACAATCCCAGCACCGATAGTTGGACGGCCACCAGCACCACCAACGCGCCCGCTCCCCGATGGGGTCACACGGCAGTCTGGACCGGGAGCGAGATGATCGTCTGGGGTGGAGGCGCTAACGGAAGCAATATGAACACTGGCGGGCGGTACAATCCCGGCACCGATAGTTGGACACCTACCAGCGCTACCGGCGCGCCCATTGCCCGATTCGGTCACACGGCAGTGTGGACCGGCAGCGAAATGATCGTTTGGGGCGGAACCGATAATAACGGCAACTATTTGAATACCGGTGCGAGATACAATCCCAGCACCGACAGTTGGACACCTACCAGCACGGCGAATGCCCCCTCGGCACGAGACGGTCACACGGCAGTCTGGACCGGAAGCGAAATGATTGTCTGGAGCGGATATGGCGGTGGCGAATTGAACACCGGCGGGAGATACAACCCGAGCACCGATAGTTGGACGCCTACAAGCACTACCGGCGCGCCTTCGGTACGAGACGGTAACACGGCAGTGTGGACCGGCAGTGAAATGATCGTCTGGGGCGGGGATCATTATGATGGTACCAATCACTATCTGAACACCGGCGGGAGATACATTCCCGGCACTGATAGTTGGACAACCACTAGCACCACCAACGTGCCCGCGGGACGATACCATCACACGGCAGTGTGGACTGGATATGAAATGATCATCTGGGGCGGAACTAACGGCTTCTTTATGAACACCGGCGGGAGATACAACCCCAGCAGCAATAGTTGGATAGCGACTAGCACCACCGGCGCCGCTGTCCGCAACCTTCACACAGCGGTCTGGACTGGCAACCAGATGATCGTCTGGGGCGGAGAAGACGGCAGCGGCTATCTGAACACCGGCGGCAGATACTGCGCGCAATCTGGTCCAACTTCCACACCCACACCGACTGCAACTGGCACACCTCCACCTACACCAACCCCCACCGCCACAGCTACCGCTACAGCCACAGTTGCACCAACACCTTCACCTACACCGGCGATGTGCGGTCTAGTTGTTAACGGTGGTTTCGAGACGGGGGACTTCACTGGTTGGACCCAAAGCGGAGATACCAGCGGTAACAGCGTTGGTTGCGTCATGCCACACTCAATGTGCGCCGCGCAGCTGGGTCCGCTAAGCGAAGGCTTTCTTACTCAGACCGTCACGACCATTCCGGGCCATTCCTACAATGTGTCCTTCTGGCTTGCGCTCGATACCGGTACGCCGAACGATTTTTCGTGTACCTTTGCTGGCGGGAGCGTGCTCTCGCTGGTGAATTCGGCCACCTTTGGCTACACGCAGTTTTCCGCTAACATCACTGCCACCAGCAGCAGCAGTGTCCTGCAATTCGCCTTCAGCGACCCACCGGCTTACTGGCATTTGGACGACGTGTGTGTCTTCTCCGGCGCGCCGAGCCCGAGCCCGAGCCCCACGCCTCCGACTACGCCAAACCCGACCCCGACAGCCACAGTCACGGCTACTGCCACAGCCACGGGAACTCCACCCGTCCCGACACCGACCCCAACCCCGACTCCAACGCCGGGGACCCCGGCACCTACGCCGAGCCCAAGTTCGACGCCGGCGGCGCAGGCGCTCAACCTCTCGACGCGCATGCAAGTGCAGACCGGTGCTAATGTTGGCATTGGCGGGTTTATCATTACGGGAAGCGCTCC
>PNAR01000164.1 GCA_003169715.1 Acidobacteriaceae bacterium
AGCCCGCAGACTGTCGCCGAGCTCAACGATTTGCCCATACGAACCATTAATGGAACGACGATTTATGTGCGCGACGTGGCGCACGTCCGCGACGGTTTCACGCCACAGACCAACATCGTAAGGCAGGACGGCGTTCGCGGAACCCTGTTAAGCATCATGAAGAATGGGGACGCATCCACCGTTGACGTCGTCAAGAACGTTCGCGAAATGTTGCCGCGAATCCAAGCGACACTGCCTCAGGACCTTAAAGTCAGCTTGCTGTTCGATCAGTCGTTGTTCGTGCGCGCCGCAATCAAGGGGGTTGTGCGGGAAGCTCTGACGGCAGCCTGTCTGACGGCAGCTATGATTCTTTTGTTCCTGGGCAACTGGCGCAGCACGCTGATTATTGCTGTTTCCATTCCGCTTTCAATTCTGGTTTCCGTGATCATGCTGAGCGCGCTTGGAGAAACATTCAACATTATGACCCTGGGAGGGCTTGCGCTCGCCGTTGGAATATTGGTGGACGATGCCACGGTCGAAATCGAAAATATCGAACGAAATCTTGGGATGAAAAAGGAGTTGAAGCAGGCGATCCTAGACGGCGCCCAGCAAATCGCGGTCCCGGCGTTTGTTTCCACCCTTTCCATTTGCATAGTTTTTGTGCCAATGTTTTTTCTCGCGGGAGTGGCACGCTATCTATTTGTACCGCTCGCAGAAGCAGTGGTGTTCGCCATGCTTGCTTCCTATTTGTTGTCCCGCACAATCATTCCCACCATGGTGATGTATCTCTTGCGCGGGCATGAAGAAGACTCACACACACATAGCCCTGGTTTTTTCGGACGGTTTCAGGCCGGATTCGAAACCGGGTTTGAGAAGTTGCGGGACTCCTATCGCAACACTATCGAAAGCCTCATGCATCACAGAGGCGTCTTTGTAACGTGCTTTCTAGGATTTTGCATTCTTTCAGGGGGATTGTACTTCGGCTTGGGCTCGGATTTTTTCCCGACCGTGGATGCCGGCCAGTTCAGGCTTCATATACGTGGCCGCGCCGGTTTGAGGATTGAGGAAACCGCGCGCCTGGTGGATGAAGTAGAGAGCGAAATCAGGAAAGAGATCCCTCGAAAAGAAGTTACAACAATTTTGGATAACATTGGTTTGCCCTACAGCGGTATCAATCTCTCATACAGCAATAGCGGGACGATTGGAACTTCGGACGCGGAGATACTAGTAAATCTGACTCAGGACCACCGGCCTACGGCTGAATACATCCATAAATTGAGAGAGCGATTGCCGCGGCAATTTCCCGGCGTGGAATTTTTCTTTCAGCCGGCTGACATCGTCAGTCAGATTCTCAATTTCGGAATGCCGGCGCCCATTGATATCCAACTTGTGGGCCACGATTATGCGCAGAATTATCTAATCGCGGAGAACATCGCGAACCGTTTGCGCCACGTCCCTGGGGCCGTGGACGTGCATGTCCAGCAATTAATGAATGAACCGACTCTTTACTTCGACGTGGATCGGGTTCGGGCACAACAGGTGGGAATTAGCGAACGAGACGTGGCGCAGAATCTCTTGGTATCGTTGAGCTCCAGTTTTCAGACTTCTCCGACATTTTGGCTGAATCCCAAGAATGGCGTCAGCTATAGCCTTGCAGTGGAAATGCCACAATATAGAGTCGAAAATCTACAATCTCTGATGAATATTCCAATTAATAATGGCACTTCACAGCCGGAAATTCTGGCTAATCTCGCGACGGTTAACCCTCAGACTGCTCCCGCGGAGGTGAGTCACTTTAACGTCACTCCGGCGGTTGACGTGTATGCCAGTGTGGACGGCCGTGATTTGGCAGGCGTGGCGAAGGATACTCAGAAAATGCTTAAGAATTTCAAGAAACAATTGCCGCGAGGCACAGAGATGCAGGTTCGCGGTCAGGTTGAGACCATGGCGTCATCTTTTCGGGGGCTGGCGTTTGGTCTGGTGATGTCCGTTGTCCTGGTCTATTTGTTGATTGTTGTGAACTTTCAATCATGGCTTGATCCATTCATCATCATTACGGCATTGCCTGGGGCTCTTGCTGGAATTCTCTGGATTCTGTTCGTCACTCACACGACTCTCAGCGTCCCCGCGCTAATTGGCTCGGTCATGTGCATGGGAGTCGCCACGGCAAACAGCATTTTGATGATCTCTTTTGCACGGGAACGCATGGACGAGGGCATGCATCCCATTCAAGCGGCTGTCGAAGCGGGTTACACACGCATGAGACCTGTGATCATGACTGCGTTGGCGATGATTATTGGAATGTTACCCATGGCTTTTGCCTGGGGCGAGGGCGGCGAGCAGAATGCCCCACTAGGGCGGGCAGTTATCGGTGGCCTGCTGTTTGCAACGGTTGCGACGCTATTCTTTGTTCCCGTAGTATTCAGCATTTTTCATGGAAGACGAGTGGACCGTGCGTCGTAAGCGATAGAGGAAACATCATAAGTACATTACGTCACGCTGAATTGGGACGGACATGGATCAAATCTTGATGGATCGCAACACGAAGGAGCAAGCGCCGCGGAATGAGCCGGAGCCGAAGCGTGGCTTGGGTTATTTTCTACTGATCGTTTTGCTTGTTCTGTTCGTGATTGCTGCGGTCATTGGCTTGATGCTGCGGGCCAGTGAACGCCATGCGCTGGCAAAAGAAACAGAAGTACTCGCCGTCCCTTCGGTTGTGGTCGTTCATCCCAAGGTTGAAGCGCCGCAACAGGTGCTGGACCTGCCGTCCACGTTGCAGGCGTTCACCGAGTCGCCCATCTATGCCCGGACCAATGGATATCTGGCGCACTGGTACAAAGACATTGGAAGCCGCGTGCAAAAAGGACAATTGCTGGCTGACATCGAGACTCCTGAAATCGATCAGGAATTAATGCAGGCGCGTGCTGCGCGGGATCAGGCCGAGGCACAGATGAACCTGGCCGCAATTTCGGCAAAGCGTTATCAAAACCTTCAGAAGATGGATGCGGTCGCACAGCAGGAGACGGATGACCGTACCAGCGCGTACGAGCAAGGCAAAGCGCAATTGGCGCAAGCCACCGCAAATCTGAATCGCCTGGGCCAACTCGAGGCATTTAAGCATATTTATGCGCCTTTCTCGGGCGTGATCACGAAACGCAATGTTGATGTTGGGGCATTGATCAATGCCGGCAACAGCGGGCCGAACCAGGAACTGTTCGACATGGCCAAGGTTGATCCGATACGCGTGTATGTTGGCGTGCCTGAAATTTACGCGCCTGCGGTTCACGCCGGAGTGCACGCCACGATTGAACTCGCGTCGCTACCCGGAGAACACTTTGCCGGTAACGTAGCGCGGACGGCGGATTCGATTGATCTCACTACGCGCACTCTTCGCACGGAGATTGATGTCCCAAATCCTAAGGGCGTTCTTCTGCCCGGATCCTACGCGCAGGTTCACTTCGACGTGAACGTGAAGGCCATGCGGCTTTCTGTCCCCGTGAATGCGTTGCTGTTCCGCGCTGAGGGCGTGCGGGTGGCCGTGGTGGGATCCGATGGCAAAGTGCACTTGAAGCCGGTCGTGATTGGGCAGGATTACGGCACAACCCTCGAAATTCTCGGAGGACTCGATCAGACCGATGCGCTCATCCTGAACCCCAGTGATTCCCTCGAAGAAGGGCAGCAGGTTCAGGTTTCAAACGCCGGCGACGGGAACTCATGAAAAGGTTCTTTGCCGCGTTCATTCTGTTAGTAAGCGCGGTGTGTTATGCGGCTGGACCGAGCTACAAGAAGCCTGATGTCGTCACTCCGCAAACTTGGCAGACTCCAGCGCCCTGGCATGCGGCCAATCCTGCCGATTCAATTCCAAAAGGCTCCTGGTGGACCCTGTTTGGCGATGCCGAGCTGAATCAATACGAAGAGCACGCCATTGCAAACAACCAGACTCTTAAGGCCGCAATATCGCGCCTCGCCGAGGCCCGCGCAACCGCCCGCGTAACCGCGGCGGGATTATATCCAGAACTAGATTTAGGTCCGTCGGTTTCGCGGGAACGTCTTTCCGGGAATCGCCCTGCTCTCGGCACCCAGATCGCGCCCACTGCACCGATTACCTACAACTTGTTCACCATACCTTTCACCCTGAATTACGAAGTGGACCTCTTTGGACATGTGCGCAGAAGCGTTGAGGCGGCCAACGCCGATGCTCAGGCTTCGGCTGCGGACTTGGAAAACGTTCGCTTGATGATCAGCTCAGATTTGGCAGCGGATTATTTTCAACTTCGGGAACTCGACGCCGAAATCGCAGTCTTAGAGAAGGCAATCGCTTTTCAACAACAAGGATTGAAGTTGGTCAACGAACGGCACGAAGGCGGCGCCGTTTCGGGCCTTGATGTCGCACAGCAGCAGACAGTCCTCGATTCTTCCGAGACTCAGGTTTACCTGCTTCAACAACAGCGCGCTCAATACGAGCATGCGCTGGCGACGCTTCAAGGTCTGCCCGCCTCCGGCTTCAAGGCCCCGGTGCGAGCCATGGATGCGCTCCCACCGGCCATTCCGCTTTCGCTGCCCTCTGAATTATTGCAGCGGCGTCCCGACATAGCGACGGCGGAAAGGCAGGTTGCGGCAGGGAATGCTCGTGTAGGAGTAGCCAGATCGGCTTTTTATCCCAGCATTTTGTTGCAGGGAAGTGGGGGTGTGGAAAGCGTCAATATATCCAGTCTGCTGAATGCGTCGAGCACATTGTGGTCTCTTGGAATGAGCGCGCTCGAACCGCTAATTGCGGGAGGCAAGTTGCACGCTCAACTGGAATTCGCCCGTGCCGCTTATGAGGAAAACGTCTCGAATTACCGGGAATCGGCTCTGGTCGCGTTTCAACAGGTCGAAGACGCACTCGCAGGCTTGAACGCGCTATCGGCGGCATCAGAGTCACAACAACGCGCTGTGGCAGATGCGGAACGTTCCCTGAGTCTTGCGAATACCCGCTATACGGGCGGACTGGTAACTTATCTCGACGTGATCACTGCCGAGCAACAGGCACTCACGAATGAGCGGCTTGCTACCCAACTCTTAGGCCAAAGATTAGTGACCTCTGTTTATTTGGTAAAGGCCCTCGGAGGTGGATGGGACAGTGCAAGCATCGCCGCGGTGGGAGTGAAGCCCAGCATAAAACAGGCGCTACGGCAGTAATAGTCCATGGCATGCGCGAAGTCCAGCATTACTGCTACTTCTTGAATGAGTAGCCATGGCTTTTTAGAAACGCGCTGATGTTGGTCCAATCACCCAGACCGTCGAAGGCGCTCCCTGTGTTCGCCACGCTGAATGTCGAGCCTGCTGGGAATTGCAGAAGCTTCTGTTTGAGCGCTTTCAAATCGGCGCATCGGTACTGATTGATCGAGTAACGAAACGGCTCCGTCGGCATTAAATAGTCGATTCGGGCCTCAACTGGAAAAACCGGGTCGGTGACACGACCGTAAATATAGTAATTACCTGGCTCGGGACCGATGCTTATTTGACTGCCGCAGCTAAACGCGCAGGCGAGTCTCTCCCTCTTCTCGTAGGGTAGCAATTCTAAAAGGCTATCCACATCTTTAGGCGAAAGCGTCCAGCCCTGCGCATTTACATAGGCATTAAGAAGCCGTGAATCCAGGTTGTACAGCTGCCAGTCATCGCCGGTATTCTTCTGGTTGCCCATGCGCAGTTCCGCTCCACTCTGCACATATTTCTTATGCCAGATGGAAAGCTGCTTCCACACGACGGGCTTCATGGAAGCCGTTCCATAACGCCCAAGGTATTCCGCCGCATCGCCAGCCAGGAGCGTTCCCTCTTCAACTTGCCGGGCTGCCAGATCATCGAGGACCGGACTTGCTTCCACATATCCCAGGCTCGGGAAGAACTCTCCTCGGGGACAATAAGGCGGCCGTGCCTTTTCCATCACTTGCTCCACCCTGGGCCGCGCCTCGCGCGGTGAGACCTTGAGCAGATAAGCCAAAACAGGGATCTGAATCTGGCAAGGCCACTCGCCTAGATGCTGATCAATAAACGGAAGCACGGTGGGCAGTGTGGCGCGCGTTGTGTAGCGATGAAGCAAGGTTGCTGCGCGTATCAGCTCTTCCGGAGCATTGAGCGCCACAAAATTCGCGGCAATCTGCTGCTCCTGCGCCGGAAGCGACTTATCGGGCAATCTCAGGTATAGCGACGAAAAACGTGGGTTCGGCCTAACGACTTCCTGGCGAATGAAGGCGGTTGCGGTGTCTGGGTCGAGTTCAAGCCAACGCAGCAATGCCTGACCGTTCCCCGCCTCAGCTTTACGCCGAACTACGGGCAGCATCAGCGGAGATCGAAGATGGTCCCAGTCGGCATCAAGCAGCGTGGCCTGAGCTTCTCCAGAGAGACGATCAAAGTTCGTCGCCGCCATGGCAATGACTTCGGTTGGGTACGGATCGCGCACATCGTAAGACGAACCTTCTACAATCCAGTAGCCAAGCATCGGGTTACGGAGGAGTAATGTTTCAAGGGACACAATCATTGCCTCGGGAGTCTTGTTCGGCAGCGACGCAAACAGCGTGTTGCGCAACTCATTTACGACGTTTGGCGGCACTCCTCCTATCTCCCTTGGCTTTTGTGGCCAGGGACTGAGCAGCTTGGCGTAGGCAGCAAAGAACATTGGTCGAACACCGACATTAGGGTCCACCAGCAGACGGCTCATCTCTATCCGAGCGACATCTTTGTTCGAATTGATATTCAGGCAATGTGTGACATCGATTCCCCGGCTCAAAAGCCCCGCTAGCGCCACTGCTGCTTCCGGCGTGCCTAAATTACTCAGTGCTTCCTTCTGCGCCTGGTAATGCGAATACTCCGGCGAGACCGGGTTGGGGTAAGCGGGTGGATAGGCGGTCCACGCCGCCACTCCTTTCTCGATGACTTTTTTTTCCCACTCATCCCCCGCGGGCGCGATCTCCAAAACGATCTCTGCCGCCCTGCTTACCGAATTCGGCTTCACTGTGGAATTCAGCGATCTCCTGATCTGGTTGGTTTCGTCGTCCAGACCCACCGTCATCGACAGCCGCACCGTATACTTCCCTGGCGCGTCGAAGCGGAATCTGTTAGTCAGCGTGTAGGAGTATTTTTTCGGCTCCATCGTGAGATCGGAGCTTTTCACATCAATGGTCGGGCCGCTCATAAACATGCAGCCATGCCAGCCTATATCCGTCCATCCGGTGTTGGGTGTGACATCGAAGGACCAGTGCGTTTCGAACCTACACTGCGGGAATCCAAAGCAACTTTCCCAGAATATCTTGCACGGCTCAAGATAGCGGTTTGGCGTGCTGCTGGAGATGAAAACCTCCAGCGGAATCACTTCGCCGAGTTGAAAGCGCTTCGATCCTGTGGAGGAGCGTAACTCTATCTTCAAGTCTGCAGGTTCCTTCGGTGGCGAGTCCTGTGCGAACACTGGAGAGCAACAGACGGCAGTCGCGAGAATCAATGCAGTGAGGCCGGTACGGACCATTCGATTCCCTCGCAGGCAAAGACCGCGGAAGCCACGACGTGGACCCAGCTCCCAAACTAGATTCTGTGATTCACCGAAAGCAGAAATCCGTGTCAGTTGTGACCCATCAATCCGCTGCAATTCTACGCGTGAAGATAGTTACGACGAAGGTCACAGTCCAGACAAAGGGCCCGTGAACGGCCCCATGTTCTTATTGTCGACAGGCAATTAAAATCCTGAGCGGAAGCTGTAACCGATGGAGACTCCGAATCGCGCCATCCTGCCGGAACTGAACTCAACGTTATTGTTAACGAAGTACAGCCGGGCTTCCGGGCGAACGAATACACTGCGCCAGACGTAGTAGCGGAGTCCCACCCCCACGTCTTCCATGAAATGCTTGCTGCTGACGTAATTTGTGCAGCTCCCGGTAAATTGAGAACAATTAATCTGGCCATAAAACCTGAGGTCTTCGGCGCCGATTCCTGCAATGACTTCGGGTGCGAGTTTCTTTCCGATGGACGGAGACCAAATCCCGTTGAAGTCGAAAAAGAGGGGACGATAGGGTGCGAATCCGCCATAGAGATTCTGCCGAGCCCGCCAGACAAATTCGCCTTCCACACCAATATTGTGCTTAATCAGAGCATCCGCATTGAAACTGGGGTATAAGCCGCCCTTAATAGAAGGGAAAAATGTGCCTGTATTGTCGGTCGTGCCTTGGGGGGCGGTGAGGGCGCTGAAGCCTATCGCTGCATCAAACTGCTGGGCGTGCGCCGGGCGTTGCATCAAAATAAAAACGCATAAAATCGCAACTAAAATTAGCTTTCTCACAGGATTCTCCATGTTCGGCCAAGCCGAAAGATGAGCTTCTACGTGCCACCTGCCTATTTCCAGTTACAAGAGTATCAAACACTTAGATGACGCGAAATGTTGCGGTGGATGTAAAGAAACGTAAATCTCAGAGAAGACCCACCATCGCGTGCGAATTTCTAGCCAGCAAGGAAGGTCTTACAGCATTATCGGACGCAGGTTACTGAAGGCAAATCGGCGATGCCGGAGCGTTTCATGGTGTAAATCCCAGACCCGCACGAAGAAGAAGGTGACGACCCATTCTTCTAACCTCAAATTTTGACCCGGAGCCCTTGACTTCGCCTTTTATTCGCTTACAATTCGATTATGGCAATTACAAAGCGCCAACGTCAAGTTTACGATTTTATTTCTGACTTTGTGCAGAAGCAGGGATACTCTCCCTCGTTTGACGAAATTGGGCAGGGTCTTGGATTGAGTTCGCTGGCCACAGTTCATAAGCACATTTCGAATCTGGAGAAAAAAGGGTTGCTGACTCGCGATTACAATCGCAGCCGGTCTATTGATTTAATCGCTCCCAAGGGCCGCCTCAAGCAGGCAATGGCGGTGAATACGACGATGGTTCTTCCATTATTGGGCAGGATCGCTGCCGGTCAGCCCATCGAAGCGGTAGAAAATCCGGAGACGATTTCGCTGGCCGATTTCGTACGATCGAAAGAAGTTTTTGTGCTTGAGGTGCGGGGCGACTCCATGCAGGACGAACACATCTTAAGTGGAGACTACGTATTGGTGGAGAAATCCAAGACCGCCCACAACGGAGAAATAGTCGTCGCTTTGATTGACGCGACCGATGCGACCCTCAAACGTTTTTACCGCGAGGGCGATAATATTCGTCTGCAACCTTCCAATAAGAATATGCAGCCGATTATGGTGCCTGCGGCGTCGGTGCAAGTGCAGGGACGGGTTATCGGAGTACTGCGAAAGTATTGATGGAGAGACGGGTGTTCCCGCCCGTCCTGCCGGACGGGGACGCCCGGCGCTCCATCGGATAGATTTTTGTAGATTGGCATTCTCTCTTCCTTCTGTATATTCTTCCCGCAATGGCTCGCGTCCCATCCACTGATCCCCGGCAGGATATATTGCGAACCGCAGCGCGACTGTTTCAGCAACAAGGCTATGACGCTACTTCGATGAACGATATTGCCGCCGCCCTCAAGCTCAGCAAAGGCGGACTTTATCACCACTTTCAAGGCAAAGATGAAATCCTATTTGACCTGATGAATCAGGCCATGGATATCACGGAGGAGCGCGTGATCAAAGCCGCGCGTGGAATCAGCGATCCGGAGGAACGTTTGCGGGCGGTGATACGGTTGCATATCGGAGTGGTGTTGAGCCAGAGCGATTGGGAAATTACGGTGATGCTGCATGAGAATCATCCGCTGGCTCCTCCCTTACGCAAGCGCATTAATGGGAGAAAAAAAGATTACATACACTTCGTGGAAAATTTAGTTGCTGAAGTCCAACGGAAACGGGGATCGCAATCCATGGTAAGTCCGCGCGCCGCGGCATTTGCATTGCTGGGAATGATCAATTGGATCTACCAGTGGTATAAGCCGCATGGTGCCTTGCAAGAAGAGGAACTGGCGCGCCAATATACGGAAATTTTCTTTGCGGGCGCTTTTGGTTGAGCGGACGGCCATTGGCTCCCTGATATTGCCTGCACCGCGCAGTAAATTGTTCAGCATTCCCGCCAGAGGTGATTTGTGTCTTCCATTTTGCAAAGAATTTCTGCCACTCCCGTCAAGCTAAGAACCAAACCCTTCTACGTCGCAGCCGCTTCCTTTGCGGGAATCCAGTAGATTTCTTCTTTGACGACTTCTTTGGTAAATCCAATGCGCTTCAAGATGCCTTTGCCGCCCTCAATCATATCGGGATGACCGCACAAATACGCCACCGAATCGGCGGCAGTGAGGCCCCACATGTCGGCGTACTTGCGAAGGACATCGTCAACGCGTCCGGTTTCGCCTACCCATTTCAGATCGTCCCATGGACGGCTGATGGTGGGCACGTACTTCAGCCACGGAACTTCGAGGGCGAATTTTTGCAGCTCTTCACAGTATCCCAGTTCCCAGGAACGGCTAGCCCCTTCGAGAAGAAAGAGTTTATGGTCGCCCGCAAACTTGCCTTCCTTCCAATCTTTGTAAAGCGAACGGACGTAGCTAACAAACGGTGCGACTCCAGTCACAGTTGCGACCAGCAAGTGGTTGGTGCGGCCGCCCTTGGTGTCAAGGGTGAACCGGCCCTTGGGAATTTTGCGCATGAGCAGTTCATCGCCCACCTGTAATTTGTAGAGTTTGGGAGTAAGTTCGCCCTGTGGGACAAGCTCGAAAAAAAATTCAAGTTCGTTTTCGTACGGGGACGACACAATGGAGTACGCGCGTTCTGACCGTTTGTCGGGACCATCCACTCCCAAGGTTGCGTATTGGCCGGGCGCAAACTTGAACTCTCCTCCGACTTGAATCCTGACTGTCCAGAGGTCTTCGGCAAGATCAGTCCGTTTCGTAATGCGGGCGCGGTAAAATTTATCGAGATTCTTATCGGCACGGTTCTCCGGGACAGTGTCAGTCACTCATTCACCTCGGTTCAGTTCCCGCCGTTTGTCGGCGGTTGGTGCAGGATCGCCAGTTTACTGCAAACGTGCAGTCCTTCAGGCTAACCATGTCGAATAGTTTGACACTCACTCCGCCGGCGTGGCTACCGCCGCTTTGGTGGTAGGACGCCCCGGACTTGTGGCCTTCAGTTGATTCAACTCGTCCTGCGTTTTCTGCCATGTGTTCATGCTTTTCTTGTCTCTTTTTGCGGAAATGAGGGGCTTCCCGCTGGCATAAAAGTCCATGATGTTTTGCCGCAGGTCCGGGGTCAACTGATCGAAATGCTTTTTGGCAAGGTCATCCAGTAGGTGGCCATAGGTCTTGTCTGCCAATGAATACTCTCCGGCGGCCGTTGGACGGCCGGTATCAAAATCCATGTCCGGGAGATCAAGCTGTCCATTCTTCGTTTGTTTCAGAGCGGTGCCGTAGTCATCCACGGACTGATTGATGCTCTTGATATACATGTCTTCAGTTTTCGTGGTCGGAATTTTGAAACCAAGAGCCTTGAAGGGACCAATCTTGGGGACGATGCGCAGGAAAAACGCGAGCACCCGAGCTCCGAAGCCCGGCTTCCGATATCCCTTACCCCATTCCTTCTGATAGTTGGTACGCGAAACGTGGTAAAGGAATGTTTTTTCGTTTGAATTCCAGGTATCGCGAATCACTTCATTTTTACGATTGAGCAAAGCGACGCGAGTCATCTCAGGA
Organism: Acidobacteriaceae bacterium; assembly: GCA_003169715.1. GTDB lineage: Bacteria > Acidobacteriota > Terriglobia > Terriglobales > Acidobacteriaceae > PALSA-188. The sequence goes on from PNAR01000164.1 coordinate 11,623, forward strand.
ATGATCGTGCTTATACTGCGGCGAAAGGTTCCGATTGCAAGATCTTCATCGCCGAAGACATCGGTAACCTTGAGATCGTAGGTTTGTAGAAATGCGCGCTCCAGTACCGGTTTCGAAACCTCAAACCCAATGAAGTCGTGATAACGATCGGAAGTGTAGCGATTTTTCGCGACTTGGACCATGTCGAATCCAAATTCGGTTCGGATATGGGCTTTGTGATCATCGTTGTAAGTGACTTCGTCGCCATATTTTTTGCGTAGCTTCGGAAAGCTTATAGCAACCACCTTATTGATGGTGGGATGTCCCATATTGTCCGAGGCGTAGTGAGCAAGCGCACCGAGGGCGAAAGCATATTCGTTGAGGTCGGTTGATTGTTCCACGAGCGCGACCACAAAATCTCCGCTGCGAACGTAGTGAACAAGGTCGCTGAAATAGGCGTTGCCGAATGGGTAATAACCCATGTCTTGAACCAGGCTTCCACCATAGGCATAGGCGTGCGCCTTGGTCAGATCGTCCGGCGTGGAATGGGGAAAACGCTTTAACAACAGCGGTTGGATTTGATCTTTCCACAAAAGGTCTACGATCTCCTCATGGGTTAGTACCGAATAGCTGGTCCCCAGCGACGAAGCGAAACACACAAACAGAACGATGGAAATGATACGGCTAAGACTTCTCGGTACGATCTTCCGGGCCAGGGATTTGAAATTCGCCGTCATGTTATGCATTATTTCCCGACCACCAGAACCGTGAATGTATCGGGCACAATGGAATGCCAGGGATGAGGTTGTTGTGGTGTTGGCGCGGGAGGAGGTCCGAACTTCGCGGTGACCAGGTAAACATTGTGCGTTTTCGCATCCAGAGCCAGGGTGCGAGCGCCTTCCTGAGTAGACACGTTCTCCGCCACACGGAATTTATCTTTGGAGTCTTCTTTGATTACCGTGAGGTGACCATCGCCGCAGGATGCGAAGGCAAATCCGGTCTCGGGATCGAACGTAGTGGCGTCAACACCTTTGCCGATCGGCAATGTTGTGATCACTTTTCCATTATCGGCATCTACCACTGCCATCATTTCGTTGCCACAGCCCGAGAACAAGCGGTGATTCTTGCGATCAATTGCCAACCCGCTCGGACCCTCGCAGGGTGCGAGCGGCCATGTTGCTTTCACTTGCAGCGTTTTGGCGTCAATTTCCGTGATCTCGCTCTTGTCTTCGAGATTATCGAATATCTTTCCATTGCCGTCACTGACGGCGAATTCGGGCTTGCCATCCAGTTTAATCGTGGCGAGGACGGTGCCATTCGTAGCGTCTATCGCAGACGAATCGTGACTTCTGCCATTAAAGGTGAAGACTCGCTTGGTAAATGGATCGTAAAGAATCGCATCAGGGTTCTCGCCAACCTTGACCTTACTGATCAATTTCAGCGACTTGAGATCAAAGATGGTGACTGTACCTTCGCGGCCGTTGCTCACAAATCCCCGTGCGAGTTCCGGAGCCAACGCGATTCCATGAACTCCGGGCGTATCCGGAATGTCGCCGTCCACTGTTCCTGAATCCACATTCAATACGATCACATGGGTTCCCCTTGAGATATATAGAAGCCGGGAAGCGCTGTCGAGGGTAAGATAATCCCATCCACCTTCGCCGCCGAGCTTAAACGTATTCGTCACGTGGTATCCGGGGCCGTCTGCCGCTGCGAAAACCGTCAAAATTAACACTACAATAAACGAGTATTTTCCTAGCGCGCGTTTCATGAATAACCCTTTCCTCTGGGTGGCTTGATTCCGCGTTTGGTAACACGAATGAACATACGAGCGTAACTTTACCCTATTTCGGCATGAACCTAAACTGCTGGTTGTGCACGCACGGGAAGATCTCCGACAATCTTCAAATTCCGGCTCTGGCTCACTCGATCGGGCGGTGGACATAGAGGGCGAATTGCAGGGTATCTCGCGCCTTGCGGATTGGAAAACGATGGCATCGGCCGCCGCTGGAGCCATACTAGGCGTGCCATTTGTTCCAAGCGGAACAATCCGCGCAGCGTGGGCCGAAGTTGCCCAGTGGGTTGCGGGGCTGCAAAAGTAGCAAAAAACCTCAAAGTTCTTGCCACCTATACGAAACCCCAGGGTCTGTGCCATCAAGCCGAACCGATCCGACCATCAAAAAACCGAATACCCGCGTCTAATAATTGATAGCATCGGAGCCAACGCGGAATCATGCAAGACGATCGTCAAGTCACGAGAGAACTTCCGGCGGAGTTGAATACTCTGTTCGAAGATCTCTTTGCAAGAAGTCCGGGTCTGGCTTTTGGATTGACCTTTGGGGAGTTCAAAGCAATTCTGGAAGAAATTGGAACAAAACACATTTCTGCTGATGCGCGAGAAAAGGCCGGTACACTTCGCGATTTCTTTACCACGTTACGCATTGATGACCTGGTTTTGGCCCGCGCCTGTGCTGCCGGGAACGATAAGGCCTGGGAGAGTTTTTTGTCGCGCTTCCGGGAGAAGTTGTATGACATAGCAGGGTATGTTGCCAAAGAAAGTGCCGCCGCCCGGGAGCTAGCGGACTCGACCTACGCAGATCTTTATGGCACAAAGCTGCGAGATGGACAACGCGTATCGAAGCTGGCCTCTTATATGGGCCGCGGATCGTTGGAAGGCTGGTTACGTACCGTTATAGCGCAAGAATACGTCAACCAATACCGCCGCCGCCGCAGGCTAGTCAGCTTTGAAGAGGAAGCGGAAGTAGGGACACAATTTCCCGCCCCCCCCGTAGCATCTGAGGTTGAGACCGCGGTTGATTCCAGGTTGGAGGCCGCCACGGACGAGATTCTAGGCGCGCTATCTCCCGACGACCTATTCGTTCTCACCTCCTACTACCTTGACGACAAGACTTTGGCTGAAATAGCTCGGGCGCTTTCGGTCCATGAGTCTACCATCAGCCGAAAGGTGGATAAGCTCCTCAAATCCTTGCGTAAGAAGATCTTAGGGGGATTGAGCCGTCGCGGCATGAGCCGCCGCCAAGCCGAAGAGGCACTTGAGGTTGACGTTCGCGATATTCGGGTTAATATTCGTAACCGATTGACGCAAGAAACCAGGACTGAAACGTTCTCAGAAGGAAAGGCGGAAGTGCCCGGCGGACAATAGAATCGTAGACGGTAAACAATCGCATTATGAAACCGATTCATAATTTGTTGCGGCAACGGCTCTATCGGACACAGAAGCCCCTCATTGAGCATCCTCCTATTGACCTTCTCAGCGCCTTTTCCGAAAGGGCGCTGGGTGGGCCTGAGCATACCTCGGTAGTGAAACATCTGGCAGGCTGCGTGGATTGCAGAGATATAGTTTTCTTAGCTGCACCAGAAGTAACATCCCAAGCGGGGCAGGTATCGAACTTCCATCCCTCTGCGCGGTGGATTTCCTGGCCCGTTGTGCGATGGGGCACGGTCGCTGCATGTGCCGTGATCGTAGTGGCCGCGGTCAGATTGCGTCCAAACCGCGAGATCTATTCGCACGTGACTGTTGCTGGCGTCCATAGTCAACAAACTCCGCAGAAAGCAGTGACCGCATCTCCCAGTGAGCTGGCATTTTCCAACGTAGCCCCGGTTCAACTGAGCCAAGAAGTTCCTCCTGTTCGGAGACCCCACGGTTCGCCGGGAAAAGCTAAAGCCGTGCCGCGAATTTTAGGCCTGCCGCCGGACGATAGTTTCTATCGGCAAATGGCTCTTCTCGCCGACGTGCAGACCGATATGAGAAGACCCCTTCCACGTTGGACGTTGGTAGCGGACGGAACCCTCCAACGATCGCTGGATGATGGGATTTCGTGGAAGCGGGTGTACGTCGCCCACGATCATATATTTCGCGCGATCGCGGTGGCGGGCCGGAATGTTTGGCTGGGCGGAAAGAAGGGTGTTCTGTTTCACTCGGCCGATGCTGGGCAGCATTGGGCGCAAATGAAGCCGACAACTGACAATCCGCTACCCGCGTCAGACATTCTCGGCATTGAATTTGAAGACGAGCTGCACGGAAAATTGACCACCGCGAGCAATGAGTCATGGGCGACCTCTGACGGTGGGCGTAACTGGGAGAAACAATAACGGCCCCGCAATTCAACTCCTCAGATTGCATTTCATATTGAACACTTCAGCGATTTGAAATGCACATCTTTCGGTCCCTGAAAAGAGCGGCTAAAGCCGGTGTTGAGAATCACGCCTTTCGAAGTGAATCGTGCGCCGCCAATAACAAAGGCAATGCCAAGTTTTTCACAGCTGTAAAATTTGCCGCTAACATCCATCTTAAGATAACGGTGGAGTGAAAGCGCACCTTCAACGCACAACCCTCGCCTCAAGCAGAATGACACGAAAGCGACCCCGATGTTACGCACCGGGAACTGCGATTACCAAAGTGACGTTTACAGCGAACCACGCTCGCCATACTATCCAGTTGTGGTTTGGCAGTTCTGGGGGAGGGCTGCCGAGGCGTCCTAAACTTAAATGTTTAGGGCGCTTTTTAATTTGGGTTGAATGACTTGAACCACGTCTAATTCCCGCTTTGATTCCGCTCTGGCAAAAACACAGCCGCCTGTGCTGGAACGAAATCCTCCATCACAGCTTTTCGCATCAGGTCCGGCGGCAATAGTCCCTGGGCCAGGATGAAGTCATGAAACTTCTTCTGATCGAATTTAGCGCCAAGTGCCGCTTCGACATCTTTTCGCAGCGCGATGAGCTTGGTATAGCCGTAAAAATAGCTGTTTGCCTGACCGGGCGCGCGATAAGTGAACCGCTCGACTTCCTCCTCGGCAAATGCCGGGGATTGCACTACGTCTTCTTCCAGCACGCGTTTGGCTTCGGCAGGTTGAATTTTGCCCGACTGAAGCTCGGGATCGAGAAATGCCCGCGCCGCCCGCAGCAGCCGGTAGTCCAATGAGACGAGTTGACCCTCCAGCGGCATGTAGGGCTTGATCAGATATTCCGCATAGAGTCCCCAGCCTTCGACGTTGGTGCTGTTGAACGCGTAGCGAACCCGCGCCAGCGAAACGCCATGCTCCAACATCGAATCGAACTGCAATTCATGACCCGGGCGCGCCTCGTGGGCAATAAGAGTCCAGGATGCAGCGTCAAAGGTGAAATCGTCATATTTTTCCGATGAGCTTTGGCCCGGGCCCGCCGGGATGTTTAGTGGGAGAACGAATTCTCCCTTTTCTCCAGTATTGTGCAGAAATGGCGGAGGTACCATGTGGGGAGCGGGCTGCTGTGCCGTCTCAGCGGCAGTCGCAATCCGAATGCGCGCTGGACGATCTGGCAGCGTCACAATCTGATGTTCCACAATTATTTTTTCTATCTGCTTCAGGCGGTTTTGGTAAAAGGGGAGAATGGCGTCCCCGACTAGTTGCTGCTTCTTTAGCTCCCGCATCACGTCCCGATAATCGGCTGATGGAAGGTTGCGCTGTTTCGCAATCTGCGCCGCGATGGGCTTCATTTCGTCCTGCATCTCGCTGAACGCCTTGTGCGCGATGGATGCCAACTGATCAGGCGGTATATCTATTCCATAGTTCTCCAGCGCCAGTGCATATTCTTCGGGCGGAAGACGGAAGTCGTCGCGCGCTTTGGGCAGGACATTCGCCACGGTCCAGGCATCGTAGTCCTTGAGCTGCGATTTCAATTTGGAATACGGTTCCTGCCAGCCCGTTAGTTCGTACTTCTGCATCAGCGAGGCGATTCCATCCAGGTAATTGGAATTTCGCGCCAGTTCGGTTTGAATCTCGATCTTTGCAGGATAGATGACGCCAGGTTTGGCCATCTGCTCCATGACGCGATGTTTTAGGATCTCTGTAAATGGTTCGTATCCAGCTTCGAGGCCGGCGTACTCGCGAATACGAGCCACGGCTGCGGGTCGGCGATCCGATGTTGTTTGCTGATCGAGCAGAATGCGCAGGCCTCGAAATACTTCCTCGCTCGCATTGCGAAACTCAACTTTATGGGCGCGTTCGTAATCTTGTTCTCTGAATTGCAACTCGACCTTGCGAATCAGTATCTGGAGATCTTCCGCCACCTCGTTCTGTTGCTTTTCATTCGCGGCCGCTTTAAGAGTGGAGAGCACCGCGGCGGTCTCTTGTCGTTGCTTGTCTTCATCTGCGAACGTCGGTTTCGAGACTCGCGTGTCGTACTCACTCAGGCCCTGGTCCGAACCAACTTCCGGATGATGCTTCATCACGATATCGAGAAGCATGTTCGTGTAACTGTTGCTTTTCGCGATCCAGCTGCGGTCCGCAGTGCCACTTTGCCCCGCGAGAGGCGATATCAAGACTGCCGCAATAAGTGCCATGCTTAATTTGGAGATCAATGTTCCTCCTCGAAAAATGACGGGAGTTAGTAAAACATGGCAACCTGAAAAGAGCAATTTCTATAAGTTTCCCACCCCCGCGCTCTCAGAGCTTGAGGGAGAACGTCTTGCTGCGCCAGGTGATTTCTGTGCGACTTATGCCAGCTTTTCGCATCAAATGTCTAGTGCTAAATTGATAGACTTTATGCTGGAGAACAGCTATTTTTGGTTCGCTCTCCACCAAACCCACTGGAGGAACGATGGCAGGCAACGGCATTATCGAAGTAACCGACGCAAATTTCGACAAAGATGTATTGAAATCTGAAACGCCGGTGCTAGTGGATTTCTGGGCGACTTGGTGTGGACCGTGCCGCGCCATTGCTCCCATCGTGGAAGAGTTGGCACAACACTACCAGGGCAAGATTAAGGTCGGCAAAATGGATGTGGACAGTAACAGCGCGACCCCGATGCGTTATAAAGTAACCGGAATTCCGACGTTGTTAATTTTCAAAGGCGGTCAGGTCGTAGAACAACTCGTGGGGTACCGGCCGAAGGAAGCGATTCAACAGGCGTTGGATAAGCATCTGGTGTAAGAATTCCATTGAGCTCGGCGAAGCGCCCGGATAAACTACGCGCGCTTTCCTTTTGCCGAAGCTAAACACATAAAATCTGTCAACCACGAAGGATATTGGTCCGATGGGTTCTCCTCTGTGTAACTTCGTGTCCTCTGTGGTTAAGACTTTTTGAAAGTGGGGTCATCCTTGACAGCATCCGCCCACCCCAATACCATTCTATATTCTCGAACCGACCGATCAGTCGGTTCCGATTGCCCTTTAATCCAGCTCATATAGGAGAAGCCGTGGCGACCGTTTTCTACGAGCGTGATGTAAATCCAGACGCCCTAAAGGGCAAAACGATAACGATTCTGGGGTACGGAAGCCAGGGTCATGCCCAGGCGCTAAATCTTCGCGACAGCGGATACAAAGTTATCATTGGACTCGATCCCGGACGCCCCAGCGCCCAAAAGGCGAAGGCGGATGGCATGGAAGTTTTGCCGGCGGCAGAGGCCGCGAAGCGTGGCGACTGGATTCAGATGCTCACTCCGGATGAAACCCAGGGCGAATTTTATGAATCAGCGGTAAGACCCGCATTGCACGCGGGCAAGATTCTCGGCGTTTCGCACGGCTTCAGCATTCACTTCAAGACTGTCGTCCCACCCAAAGATGTAGACGTGGTGATGGTGGCGCCCAAGGGGCCAGGCCATTTGGTGCGCCGCGTCTACACGGAAGGGCGCGGGGTTCCTTCGCTTCTCGCCATCCACCAGGATGCGAGTGGACGCGCTCGCGAATACGGTCTGTGCTATGCCTATGGCATCGGTTCGACGCGCGCCGGTGTATTGCAGACTACGTTCAAGGAAGAAACCGAGAGCGATCTCTTTGGCGAGCAGGCTGTGCTCTGCGGTGGCTTAACTTCGCTAATGAAAAAGGGATTCGAAACGCTGGTTGAAGCGGGCTACGCGCCGGAGATGGCATATTTTGAATGCATCCACGAAGTGAAACTAATCGTTGATCTCATCTACGAAGGTGGTTTGGCGCAGATGAGGGATTCCATATCAAACACTGCCGAATATGGAGACTTAACCCGCGGCCCGGAGGTGGTGGGCGACGACACGCGAGCGGCGATGAAGAAGATTCTGGCGCAGATTCAGGACGGGACATTTGCGCGCGAGTGGATTGAAGAAAACAAGAGTGGCAAAAAGAAATTCTCCGCGTTGCGGGAAAGCGAAAAAAACCATCCTGTGGAAGAAGTCGGCGCGAGGCTGCGGGGACTGATGTCGTGGCTACCGAAAGAAAAGCCCGGAAAGCCTTCGGGTGCCGCGGAAAAAGCCAAACAGGTTGTGAACGCTTAGAACCACTCATTGTCATTCCGAACAGCTTTAGCTGTGAGGAATCTGTTGTTTACCCGCGTGAACAAAAAGCAGATTTCTCGCTTCGCTCGAAATGACAATTATCTGGTATCAAAATGGACCTCAAACATCGCAGCCGCGGTATCACTGACGGACGGAATCAGGCCGGAGCCAGAGCCATGTTCAAGGCGATCGGCTTTTCCGATAGTGATCTCCGGAAACCCATCATCGGCGTCGCCAACACGTGGATTGAAACCATGCCGTGCAACTTCCATCTGCGCCGGCTTTCGGCGAAGGTGAAAGAAGGCGTCCGCGCGGCCGGAGGCACGCCGATGGAGTTCAACACCATCGCAATCAGCGATGGAGAGACGATGGGCACCGAAGGTATGCGAGCGTCCCTGGTGAGCCGCGAAATAATTGCGGATTCGATTGAACTCGTCTGCCGGGGACAAATGTTCGACGCCGTCGTCTGCGTGGTCGGATGCGACAAGACAATTCCGGCAGCAGCCATGGCTCTGGCGCGTTTGAATATCCCGGGGATGATTCTTTACGGTGGCACGATTGCCGCGGGCGTTTTTCGCGGGAAAGATGTCACGATCCAGGACGTATTCGAAGCGGTGGGCGCGAATGCTGCTGGGAAAATGTCGGACGCCGATTTGCACGAACTCGAGAACGTGGCCTGTCCCGGCGCCGGAGCGTGCGGCGGACAATATACGGCAAACACTATGTCCACGGTGATGGAAATGATTGGACTGTCACCGATGGGGTTCAACAGCGTTCCCGCCATGGATCCAAAGAAAGATGAGGTTGCGTTCCGCTGTGGCGAAGTTGTGATGAATCTTTTGAAAAATGGAATTCTGCCCAAAGACATTCTTACGCGTCCCGCATTTGAGAACGCAATTGCCGGTGTTGCCTCGACGGGAGGCTCCACAAACTCCGTGCTGCACCTCCTTGCTATTGCGCGAGAGGCAGGTGTTCCTCTGGAAATTGATCACTTCCAAACGGTGAGCGAGCGGACTCCGCTCCTCGCGGATTTAAAACCTTCAGGACGCTTTGTTGCCGCAGATATGCACCGCGCAGGAGGCATTCGTCTGCTGACACGAAGACTTCTTCGTGGAGGATATCTTGACGGCTCGGCCAAAACTGTGAGTGGGCTGAGTTTGTCGGCTGAAAGCGAAAGCGCAATCGAAACTCTCGGCCAGGAAGTGATTGCACCCCTGGATAAACCCCTCAAAAAAACGGGCGGACTCGTCATTCTGCGTGGAAATCTCGCGCCGGAAGGCTGCGTGGCAAAGATCAGCGGACACGAACGCCTGACACATCGGGGTCCGGCACGGGTTTTCGAATCCGAAGAAGATGCCATGACCGCGGTCACCGAAAAGCTTATTAAGGAAGGTGACGTGGTCGTGATCCGTAACGAAGGCCCCAAGGGAGGACCCGGCATGCGCGAGATGCTAAGCGTCACAGGAGCAATCGTTGGCGAGGGGCTGGGCGAATCGGTAGCTTTGTTGACCGATGGTCGTTTCAGCGGCGCGACCCACGGTTTGATGATGGGCCACGTTTCCCCAGAAGCGGCCTTGGGCGGCCCAATCGCTGCAGTTCGCGAAGGAGACATTATCACTATTGACGTGACCAAGCGACTGCTGCAAGTTGAAATCAGCGATGAAGAAATTCGCCAGAGAATGTCCGCCTGGAAGCCTTTGAAACCCCGGTATGAGTCTGGGGTTTTTGCAAAATACGCCGCCCTTGTATCTTCAGCGTCCCAAGGCGCCATTACTACGGCGAGCAGCCGGTAATCACGTCTATTCGAGAAGTTAACCTTTGAGGACCAAGGGAGGAAACCCCGTCTTCCACGGTGTGCAATTATTTGCGTGGGCGCCCCGATCCTCGCGATCTCTTATTTTCAGCCAACCAGCTAAGGTGAAAGCCTCATCCTACAGGCGCTTTGTAGGAGTTCCGTCGCTATGCTATCCCGCTTTCGAAGTGTAGTTTCCCTTCCCGTAGCTGCGGCGGTGTTGGCTCTCGCAGGCTGTGGAGGCGGAGGCACGACTCAGACGATAGGCCCTCCACCAACCTTTCAGTTGACGGTAACCGGACCAGCATCGGGTACAGGGACAGTGACCAGCGCTCCTGCCGGTATTAACTGTCCTTCCACGTGCTCGGCGACATTTGCACAGAACACCGCGGTGGCTCTTACCGAAACTCCTGCGGTGGGGTATACATTTGCTGGATGGGGAGGCGCTTGCAGCGGCGTCGGCGCTTGTTCGATGACCATCAGCGCAACCACTTCTGTCAGCGCGTCTTTCGCTCAGACTGCAACGCCGCAACTTACCGTTACCCTGTCTGGTCTGGGAACCGTGACCAGCCGTCCTGTGGGCATTAATTGTCCGACAACGTGCAACGCTTCATTCGCGCAGAGCACAGTGGTGACGCTTTCAGAAACTCCTTCTACAGGCTATATGTTTACGGGCTGGGGTGGTGCGTGCAGTGGCACGGGCGTGTGTACGGTCCCCATTAGCGGGGCTACCGCCGTCACCGCTTCTTTCACCCAAGCGGCCATGCCGCAACTCACGGTTACAGTTTCCGGTTCGGGGACTGTGACCAGCAGTCCAGCGGGCATAAATTGTCCTGGAACGTGCTCGGCAGCATTCGCGCAGAACGCCCAAGTGACACTCACTGAATCCCCGAGCGCCGGCTTTGTGTTCACCGGGTGGGGAGGCGCATGTTCGAACAACACGACAACGTGCACGGTAATGGTTTCTGGAACAACTAGCGTTAGCGCAGCGTTCAGTTTGCCCACGGTATCGCAACTTGCAGTCACTGTATCCGGTTCAGGAACCGTGACGAGCAGTCCCGCGGGCATTAATTGTCCGGGAACATGTTCAGCGAATTTTCCGCAAAATTCCCAGGTGACGCTGACGGCGACACCTGGCAGCGGATTCGGTTTGGGATCATGGACGGGATCATGCAGCGGGAATACCAGCCCGTGCGTGTTCACGATAATCGCGCCCAGCTCTGTCACTGCTACTTTCACTCAGTTGGGAACGATAACGATTTCGCTCATCGGCGTGGGGTCTGGAAGTGTGACCAGCAGTCCCTCAGGAATTAATTGTCCTGGTACTTGCAGCGCGGGCTTTGCGAATAACACCCAGGTGGTACTGACGGCTACTGCGAATGCCAAAAGCATATTCGCCGGATGGACTGGAGTGTGCGCGGGGAACAATACATGCAGCGTTACGGTCATGAACTCAACGTCTGACGCGGCAACCGCAGCCTTCGGCCTTACTCTACAAAGCGCAATTAATCATATTATTTTTCTCGCGCAAGAGAACCGTTCTTTCGATCATTACTTTGGCGCACTAGCCCAATATTGGCAGGACGATAACTACGTGCATTATAAGAATCAGGCTTTTAATGGCTTGCCGCAGTTTCCGACTAATGCGCCATCAGGTCCAGCTTCGACCAATCCGGGTTGCGATCCAGCGGATCCTTTCACGCCGCCAGCTAATACTTCTCCAGACTGTAAGTGGGATATAAGTCAGCCTGTAACTTCGTTCCACCTGCAAACCATGTGCGTCGAAAATCCCAGCCCGTCGTGGAATGAGAGCCATGTGGACTGGAATTTTAACGATCCAACAGATGCGACTATGAACCCCACGTTGGACGGATTTGTTTGGACAACGGCACACGATTCCCGGGCTCCCGTGGGGAACGGCACGATTCCGCAGTTTATGGATACGAACGGCCTTCGGGCGATGGGTTACTACGATGGAAGCGATTTAAACTACTACTATTTTATGGCGTCGAACTTCGCCACGTCAGATAGCTGGTTCTCGCCCGTGATGAGCCGAACCAACCCGAACCGTGAATATCTAATTTCCGCCACGTCCTACGGTTTCGCTTACCCGAATGGAACCGATCAGGCTGATAACATGCAAATTCCGTCGCAGGTTATTTTTGAGGCGCTGCAAAACGCCGGAATCACTTGGAAACTGTATGTCTACCCGGACCCGAATCCTGCGACCTACGGCACCTTGAACTGTGCCGCAAACGATACCCGGCCGGAATGTCTTTACCAGATCAGTTACCTTCATAACTTCACGTACGGCCAGACGATCATTGGCTCACCCACACTTAAACAAAACATCGTTCCCATTTCGCAGTTCTATACCGACGCGGCAGCTGGAACATTGCCGCAGGTGGCACAGATTGAGCCGGCATCCGCAAAGGGTCTGGACGAACATGCGGCCGATTTTGATCCAACTCCACAACAACCGACACCCTGCTGTAGCGTGCAGGCCGGCGCCGCCTATGTCAAAACACTCATTGACGCCGTCACAGGGACGCCGGGCAATCCCAGCCCTAGCTGGAAGGATTCTGTCTTTATTCTCACATACGACGAGTTTGGCGGATTTTACGATCATGTCGCGCCGCAGCCGATGCCTATCCCGGACAGTGCCAGCAGCCTTCCCAGCCCGGTAGATCTTTTCCAGGGGCCCCCTCCAGCGGGCGCTCCCGGACCGGACGTGTGTGTCAAGGTCGGCGGACCTACGTGCCAATTTCAATTCACGGGTTATCGCGTTCCCTTGATCGTGGTATCGCCATTCACGAAGCAAAATTTCGTCTCACACGCTCCGGCGGATTACACTGCGATTCTAAAGTTCATCGAAGATCGGTTTAGCCTGAATCCACTGACCGCGCGCGATTCCTTTCAGCTTCACATGGGCGTCGAGTTTTTTGACTTTGTCAATGAGCCGTGGAAGACGCCTCCCACCCCGCCAGCTCAGAACACCGCAGGACCTTGCTACCTGGACCATCTGCCTTAGGGCTGAGTCGCGGCTTCTTAAAAATCAGCGTTATTTCAGGAAAACGCCAAAATACCCACTTGTTGATGCCTCTATGTCCCACTTCGTCGGGTGCGACTGGCACATTCCAATCTTCTGCATTGTTTTATTGCTTGCCTTTGTGTACTTTTTCCTTTCGCCCATTGTTCTTGAAAGGATGCAAGGTTGATGATTGTCGGTGTCCCCAAGGAGTCATATCCCAAGGAGCGTCGTGTTGCTCTTGTGCCTGCGGCTATACCAGCCCTTACTAAAGCAGGCTTTGAAGTTGTAGTGGAAACTGGTGCGGGCGATGAGGCGGGATATCGCGACGCGGCATACATCGAGAAGGGCGCAAAGATCCAGCCTTCTCGCACGAGTGTATTCGAGACAGCCGACATCATTGTGCAGGTGCTGTGTTATGGCGCCAACGACATCACTGGAAAAGCCGATCTTCCCATGTTTCGCAAGGATCAAGTTCTTATTGGATTCCTGAGACCACTTGGATCGGCGGAAGTAGTGCAACAGATTGCCGCCACCGGTGTGACATCGTTCTCGGTGGAACTGGTCCCGCGAACGACACGCGCTCAAAGCATGGATGCATTGTCGTCAATGGCGACGATTTCCGGCTACAAAGCCGTCTTGATGGCTGCCGATGCACTTCCAAGAATTTTCCCGATGCTTACCACCGCGGCTGGAACCATTACACCCGCGCGTGTGTTGGTCATGGGCGTGGGCGTGGCTGGACTTCAGGCAATCGCCACGGCACGAAGATTGGGAGCGGTGGTCTATGCCTATGACCTTCGTCCGGCCGTTAAAGAGCAGGTGCAAAGCCTGGGTGCCCGGTTCGTTGAGCTTCCCATTGAGGCCAAGAACGCTCAGGATGCCCGAGGTTATGGAACCGCGCAAGACGAAGCATTCTATGCGCGGCAACGGGAACTGCTCGCCAAAGTTGTGGCGGTTAGCGATGTGGTCATTACTACTGCGGTCGTTCCAGGGAAAAAAGCGCCCGTGCTGGTCACTACGGAAATGGTAAAGGGCATGGCGCCGGGTTCGGTGATCTTCGATCTTGCCGCTGAAAGGGGCGGCAACTGCGAATCCACCAAGGCTGGACAGACAATGATCGAGCATGGGGTCACGATCATCGGCGCGGTGAATGTCGCGTCGGGTGTGCCTTATCACGCGAGCCAGATGTATGCGCGAAATATCACGACATTTCTCTCGCACATGGCGAAAGATGGAAAACTGGAGCTTAACCTTGAGGATGACATTGTGCGTGAAACACTGCTGACACGCGGCGGGGAAGTGGTGAACACGCGGGTGCGGGAATTTTTGTCATTACCGGCACTCGTAGCCAAGTAAGTCAAGCAAGAACAGAGGTGGGAGCGGGTTGAATTAGGGGGAAGTTTCCGGCAAAGCTAAGTTTGGGACCAGCTAAGGAGGGATTTAATACCGGCACAACACATACCGTTCGAGCAGGTCTTGCTCGCTCTCCAAGCGTTTCAGGTCGTCTTTCTGTGGATCCATGACTGGATTCCGGTCGGACGTTTGAACGACGTTGTCGCAGTCCGCAGCCAGGACACGCTGCAACGTCTTGTGGTTGTGACCATTGTCCAGAGTTTGCCGTACAGTATAGGTCTATTTTTCAGTGCACGGTATTTTGGCCGGATTTACCCGGACTGGCTTGATATGTGGTTGTGGATTAGTTACGGGATATTGTTCGTTGGTCAGATCCGCGCCTGGTGGGTACCCTATCTTCTTCGGGCGGAGCCGGAGCGGGCCGCGCGCTTCCAAGTCATGTTCGGCGATACGCACTCCTTCTTGCCGCAGCGTAATGGGCTTGTTCCGAACACGGCGCACATGATGCTTCATCTGGCGACTGCCGCCACATTGCTCGTTCTTTTAGCGGGGGAATTGAAATTATGAGCTTATCTATTATCCGCATGGTGATTCTGTGAGAGAGCTTGATGAACAATGTGGTGCCAGCAGAACTGCTTCGATGATTTCGATTGTAAGGAGGAATAGTGCCGGCAGATTTTATCTCTAATCTTTATGTCTTTATCCTGGCGGGGTTCGTGGGCTTTGAACTCATCAAGCGCGTCTCGCCGCTCCTGCACACGCCTCTGATGTCGCTGACCAACGCCCTCGACGCGATCGTGGTGGTGGCGGCCATCATCATCACCGGGCGGCATGAAACCCATCTTACCTTGGTGCTCGGCGCAGTCGCCGTGGCCGCCTCCTTCTGCAACATGGTTGGCGGTTTCTTCATCACTGATCGCATGCTTCGCATGTTCAAGACCGGCAGGCCGAAGAAATGACTGCGATTGAGCTTCAGCAATATCTCGATTTCGCGTACATCGCTGCCGTTGTTTTGTTCATACTGTCGCTCAAGTGGCTGAGTTCGCCGGCGCGCGCGCGCTGGGGCGTGCTGGCGGGCGAGATCGGCGCCGCCCTCGCGGTTACCGCTACTCTCTTCAACCCCGAGCTGGTGCAATACAAATGGATCGTCATCTCCCTTATTATCGGCGCCGGAGTGGGCATCCCGCTTGGCATGGTGAAGATGACGGCGGTGCCGCAGCGAACCGCTCTCAGCCACGCGTTTGGCGCGGCGTCCGCCGCGATGATCGGCATCGCGGAATATTATGTCGGCACGTCGCATTTGACCCGCTTCGAGATGGGCGAGATCGGGCTGGAAGTGATTATCGGTTCGCTCACCTTTACCGGAAGCTTGATCGCGGCTGGGAAGTTGCAGGAAATTCTGCCCCAGCGTCCCATCGTTTATCGCGGACAGAACCTTGTCAGCCTTTCGATCCTGGGTGCGGCCCTCGCCTTGGCCATTGCTTTGGTAATTCATCCCGGGCACACCGCGCTCTTTCCTTTCATGGTTGCGGTTGCCCTCATCTTTGGCGTAATGCTGGTTACGCCCATTGGCGGTGCCGACATGCCGACGGTGATCTCGCTGTTAAACTCCTATGCCGGATTTTCCGCCGCTCTGCTGGGTTTCGTGCTGAACAGTAAAGTGCTGGTGGTTGCGGGCGCGCTCGACGGCTCTTCCGGTTTTGTCCTCTCGGTCATCATGTGCAAGGC
>PNAR01000133.1 GCA_003169715.1 Acidobacteriaceae bacterium
GAGGACGCCCGTCTCTCCATCGCGCGCGTGTGCGTATTTCGGATCGCTATGCTGATGGCATCTTCGCGCCGTGCTGGAAGTGATATTGCAGTATCTTCGCCGCAATTGCTGGGCTCATGGTGGACCCCGAACTTTCTACGGCGCGGACGATTTCTCCCCGGCAGACGACTTCTGCGTCGGACAATCCTGCGATTTCCCGCGGTAATACCAGATTGATCTCCAGTTGAACGTTCGGGGAGATTAACTCTTCGGCGCGAAACAACATTCCCGATCGGCTAATATTTTCAGTCGTGCCGCTATGCCAATTCTGCTCTCCTAGCGGACGATATTTCAGTGGAAGTTGGAGCGCAAACCGTTTAGCGCGAAAGGATGAAAGGGCATCTTTGCCGCGATCATGAGTCGGTCTAGCTTGCCGAATTTCACGAAATGACATTACAGCCTCCTGTGGTAATGGCGTCTCCAGAAGTTCCCGGACTTTCGCCTTCAGGTCCGGGAGCGTGAAGGGTTTCTGGAGCAGCGTAATGCCCGCGTCCAGTGTGCCGTTGTGGCCTATCGCATTTTCTGTGTAACCGGACATGTAAAGCACTCTCATCTCCGGTCTGTCTTTCGAGATCCGAACCGCGAGTTCGCGCCCGTTCATGCCGGGCATGATGACGTCCGTCAAAAGAAGGTGAATGGAATCGGGATATGATTCCGAGACTCGAATAGCGGCATCGCCCTCAGGAGCTTCGAGCACCGTGTATCCTTGATTGCGCAAATAGTCGCTGGTTAACCTGCGCAAGTTCGGCTCGTCTTCCACAACGAGAACAGTCTCGTATCCTTTGCTAATCTTCTGGGTGGAAACGATTGGCTGCGTAACTTCGTGTTCTCGATCCGCTACGGCCCGAGGTAAATAGATTTTAAATGCGGTGCCCTTTTCCGGTTCGCTGTAAACCCATATAAAACCGCCGCTCTGCTTGATGATTCCGTACACCGTGGAGAGTCCGAGCCCTGTTCCTTTAGCTCCCTTGGTACTAAAAAAAGGCTCGAAGATATGGGATTGCGTTTCGGCGTCCATTCCAACGCCGCTGTCGCTAATCGCCAGCATAATGTACTCGCCGGGTGCGGCGGATGCGTGGAAGCGGGCATAGCTTTCATCAAGGGTGACATTGGCTGTCTCAATGGTGAGCTTGCCACCTTGTGGCATGGCGTCGCGCGCATTTACTGCCAGGTTCATGATGACTTGTTCGATTTGTCCGGGGTCGGCTTTGACTGCTCCCAAGTCGGTGGCGGGGGCCATTACCAGGTCAATGTCTTCTCCGATCACGCGAGTTAACATTTTCAGGTTCTCGCTCACCAGAGCATTCAGATCGAGAACTCTCGGCATGAGCATCTGCTTGCGGCTGAATGCCAAAAGCTGCCGGGTTAACGCAGTCGCCCGGTTTGCAGCCTTGGCAATCTCTTGTGCGGGGGGCCGAAGGTCGGGATTGTCGCCGATTTTCTCCAGAAGGAATTCCGAATAGCCCGAAATCACCATCAGAAGATTGTTGAAGTCGTGAGCAATGCCGCCCGCAAGCCTTCCGACAGCCTCCATCTTTTGAGATTGCCGGAGTTGTTGCTCGAGGGAATAGCGTTCGGTGACGTCCTCGGCAAAGAGCTCGAAGAAAATCGCATTTCGCTCGGCGCGGATAGCCCTGCCCGAGAGACGCAAGCTGGTCGTAACCCCATCTTTTTTCTTCCATTCCGCCAGCAGCCCGTTAAAAGACTGCAAAGAGCGAAAGTAGTCCGCGACCTTGAACCATTCCTGCGAGTCCGCGTAGAGGTTTGCGACATTCATCCCCACCAATTCAGAAGCTGACGCGCGGCCAAGCATGGAAACAAGCGCGGGATTGGCGTCGAGAATGATCGCATCTGCATTGCAACGGCAAATGCCATACGGAGCATTCATCACCAGCGACCGAAAATTGGATTCGGAGCGACGGAGGCCTTCCTGCGCGGAGCGTAGCGCGGCATTAAACGAGCAAATGAGCAGGGCAACAAATACAAATAGGGTGAGATGTATGATGGCCTTGCGGTAGTCTGCGGGAGACCGCGCTCCGGCGAAGGAAAAATACGAACTAACGGTGAGCGCAAACGAAGTGGCAACCAAACCCGGCTTCCAGCCGCCATACCATGCGCTAACCATGATGGCGACGGCGAAGACGACCAGCCGGCTTTCTCCCACGTCAGATAGCAGGAACGCGGGTATTATGGCCAGAATGGTGCTGAGGACAGCGACTCCGTAGCGCAAGGCGGCAGCGCGGGCGGGAGCGATGTGACGTTTGCGGAGAAGAGGGGGCTTCACTCGCATATGGGCCATCGTAGTTCCAGAATGGGAACGGCCGCGAGTTACGAGAGTCCATGTTGGAGTTGGGAGTGTAGGACGCGCCAGACACGACTAATGCCACAGGCAACTGGGAATGCTGATCCGTCATCGCGCTTTCAGGATCACTAGCAGCCAATTTAATTAAACATTTAATTATGAATATCGGATTATTTGGCGGTACTTTCGACCCGATTCATAAGGGCCACGTGGCATTGGCGCGGACGGCGAGAGACCAGTTTAATCTCGGCCGGGTCGAGTTCGTTCCGTCGAATATTCCGCCGCACAAGCCGCAGCAGCCGATGGCTTCATACTTTCACAGGTATGCAATGGTGGCGCTGGCGACCATGAGCGAAAAAACTTTTCTGCCGTCACTCCTTGAAGCTCCGGACATCACTTCAGCGACTAGTGGTTCGCGGCCGCAAGATCGAAAAAAGTCACCGAATTACAGTATTGATACCGTATTGCGTTTCAAGAAGACGCTGAAGAAAGCAGACCGGCTGTTCTTCCTGATTGGGATTGATGCATTCAAAGACATTGCGAAATGGTATGAGCCCGAAGGGATCTTTCGAGAATGCGAGTTTATCGTGGGAAGCCGTCCCGGATACTCACTCGCTGATGTTGCCAATGCGCTGCCCGAGAAACTGCGCCCGAAAGCGGCGGCAACGAAACCTTTCGCAAAACAGCCCGCCGACGGCGACCTGGCATTGACGGGGGCCACGTTACATCTTTTAGGGGACGTCAATGAGAAGGCTTCCGCAACTGCTATTCGCCAAGCGATTAAGACGAAGCGGTCTTTTACAAAGTTCCTGGATCCGGTAGTAGCGGAATACATCCGGAAGAATGGGCTCTACAAGGGGCTGTGACTGGAGGCTGGGTGAGTTGAAGGATGAGTAAGGAGTCCCGCCAGGGACGGCGCCATATCGCATGCGTGCCTCAAATGCATCCAAAACATCAATTTCCAATAATCCCAATTCTCTTGCCTACTCTGGCGAGCACTTCCAGCGCTTGTTGCAACTCTTCTGTCGTATGCGTCGCCGTCACGATGGTTCGGATGCGGGCTTTCCCTTCGGGAACGGTAGGGAATGTGATTCCCGTTGCCAGAATGCCTTCTTTGAACAATTCTCGGGAGAAATCCATCGTGAGTTTGCCGTCGCCGATGATTATCGGCGTGATTGGAGTTTCGCTGGATGGAGTGCTTCTGCCTCCGATATCGAAACCTAACAGAGCTAGTTCTTTCTTCCAGAAGCGAGTATTTTCCCAAAGTTTTTCGATGCGTTCCGGTTCGTCTTGCAGAACGTCGAAGGCGGCGATGCAAGTGGCCGCGACCGACGGTGGATGGGAGGTAGAAAACAAGAACGGACGCGCACGGTGGTATAGGAAATCAATCAAGTCTCGCGTTCCGCAGACGTAGCCACCAAGCGCGCCGATCGCCTTCGACAGTGTCCCCACCTGGACATCAACGCGTCCGTGAACGTTAAAATGATCCACCGTACCGCGGCCATTGCGGCCTAATACGCCGGAGGCGTGAGCATCGTCCACCATCATGATTGCGCCGTATTTCTCGGCGAGACCACACAGGGCGGGCAGCGGGCCAATATCGCCATCCATCGAGAACACGCCGTCTGTAATTAACAATTTCTTGCCGGGAGCATCCCTCACACTTGCGAGTTGTTCTTCCGCATGTGCGATGTCTTTGTGCCGGAAGACGAGGACCTTCGCCCGTGACAGCCTCGCGCCATCAATGATCGAAGCGTGATTCAGCTGATCGGAGACGATGAAGTCGTCCTTTCCCAGGATGGCCGAAACGGTTCCGGCATTCGCGGCGAATCCGGACTGGAAAACCACGCAGGCCTCTACATTCTTGAACCGCGCGATCTTTTCCTCGAGCTCCATGTGAATCTTCATTGTGCCGGCGATGGTGCGCACCGCGCCCGAACCTACGCCATACCTGCGCGTGGCCTCCAATGCAGCTTCGCGCAGTTTCGGATGAGTGGTCAAACCAAGATAATTATTTGAGGCGAGATTGATAACCTTCTTACCGTCGAAGGTGCAAACGGCGGCCTGTTCGTCGTCGAGCACGCGCAAGCGAAAGTGAGTGCCTTTTGCTTTGAGGTCATCGAGTTGTTCGGAAAGGTACGAAAGAGGGTTCGCGCGAGAAGTAGTTTTCATTCGGCAATGACTACTGCATCATCGGGTATCAATCCTTAAAATTATGCTTACCTGTTTTCTATCGTCAAACTGGCTTACGGTCTTGGTGTCGCTTTTGTGCCCGTGGTATTGGGCATAGACTTCGTAATCCACGTTGGGAGCGAGCGCCGGAAAATCGTATGCACCGCTTTGGCCGACAATGTATGTTTTCACCGCGCGGGTGCGAGCGTTCGATAAATAAACCACCGCATCAGTCACTGGGTTGTCTTGCCGGTCTAAGACTCTACCGGTGAGCAACCGGCCGGAACTGGCGTCCTTATCCTTGGCGTAAGAGAATCCAGGGCACGCAGATGTGCCCACAACAAGCAGCATCAGAAGGAGAATGCGATTAGTTCTCATGGCTTTTCCCGGAAAGTTCATTGAACCAATTGTAGATGCATTGATAGGGAAATAAAATCTTGCCGCTACCCTACGGAACAACATTCACGTTTTTGCACCGGGCAACCAAGACAAGTGCTTTCAGTGGGATAAAGCGGGGACGAACGAGTGACGGAAAAACCAGCACCTCGCGGACCTGAGAGAAAACTACGAAAAGTCGCCGTCCTCGGCTTCTTCTTCCTCTTCTTCTTCGTAACCCTCGCCCTCAACGGGCTTTAACTCAATCGGATTAATAGTTACAACTTCGTATTCGGTCCCACACTCGGGACAGGAAACTACTTCGCCCTCATCTATTCCGTCTTCTTCAAGATCGAGGTTGGTGTCACATTCCGGACAGTAAACCAAAACTTGCCTCCGTTCTATGAATTGTCCCCTGTTAATATTTAGTTTCTTCCGGGGTTCAGGTCAAGTGGCTCTTCCAACTTGTCCGGCTTCGGATGATAGTTGATGATACAAGGCTGCTCAAGCTCCCGAATAAATTATCTCGTGTGGCCGCAAAACTTGCGGCCGGAAGTATACAAATGAATATATGCAATGTGTTCAAGCTCATTTTTGTCTGCATGGTCCTACAGTCCTTGGTTACTCCTCTATTATCTCAGGAAGCAGCCCTCGCGCCTGACCCCTCAATTGCAGCCGCTTTGCAGCATGTCTCCGCCGAGCAGATAAAGGACACGATTGCGAAGCTGGTAAGTTTCCAGACCCGCTCAACATTGTCAGCCCAAGACCCGGCTTCAATTGCAGCGGGGCACGGGATAGGCGCGGCCCGGGAGTGGATCAAATCTGAGTTCGAACGATATTCACGAGATTGCGGCGGATGCCTCGATGTAAGAACTGACAGCTTCACCGAGAACCCAAGCGCTCGAATTCCTGCACCGACGCAGATTACAAATGTGTACGCGATATTGAAAGGAACCGATCCAGAAAGCGCCAAGCGCATTGTGCTGGTCACCGGCCACTACGATTCCCGTAACAGTGACACGCTTGACATTGCCGGAATCGCGCCCGGCGCCAACGACGATGGCAGCGGTACTGCGGTAAGCCTCGAATGCGCTCGCGTTTTGAGCAAGCTGAAATTTCCGGCCACGATTATTTTTCTTACCGTTGCAGGGGAAGAACAGGGACTAAACGGCAGCCGCCATTTCGCGACGATGGCGAAGTCGGAAGGCTGGGACATTGAAGGTGCGATAAATAACGATATTGTCGGCGGCGACCGAAGCCCGCAACAGGATGACACTGTGGTGCGCGTATTCTCCGAAGGCGTACCTGTTGCTGCCACCGAGGCTGAGTTGAAAATGATCCGAAACCTGGGCGGCGAGAGCGATTCTTCGTCGCGTCAACTCGCGCGATATGTCGCAGAAGTCGGACGAAATTACACCATTCCGGTAAAGCCACTGTTGATATTTCGATTGGACCGCTATCTTCGCGGCGGCGATCACTACTCATTCAATCAACAAGGATACGCCGCAGTGCGATTCACCGAGTTTCGCGAAGATTTCGATCATCAGCATCAGAATATACGCACCGAGAACGGCATTGAATTTGGCGATCTGCCGAAGTTTGTGAATTACGATTATGTGGCGAACGTTGCCAGGTTAAATGCGGCTACACTCGCGTCATTAGCGTCGGCGCCCGCTCCCCCGGCGAGAGTTCGAATCGAAACCAAGAAATTGGGGAACGACTCAACTCTGATGTGGGATGCCTCGCCCGACGGGAGGGCAAAGGGATATGAACTGTTATGGCGCAGCACGAGCAGTCCCGATTGGGAGCATGTCCAATCGTTGGGCAATGTTACTCAGTTCACATCGCCGTTATCGAAAGATAATGTGATACTCGCGATTCGTGCGGTTGATAACGCAGGACACAGGAGCCTTGCGGTTGTGCCGTCGCCAGAGCGCTGAAGCCGACGGGGCGGAATAAACGTTACAACAAGGGGCGAGGCGCATCCAATGGCTATTAACCATGGCTAGAGATATTTCTTCCAACCTCGGATTCCCGCCTTTTCGGGGCGCGGTCCGCCAGATCATCATCGCCAGCGGCGCGATTTACGTGGTCATCCTGCTGCTGATGGCGTTCGCGCCGGGAACTGGCCAGACTGTTCTTGCTTTTGGCACTTTGGATCCAACGCACATTCGCCAGGGATGGCTTTGGCAGCTCGTCACCTATGCCTTCATGTATGTGGATCCTCTGGATTTTGTGTTATCGCTGCTGGGAGTTTACTTTTTGGGATGGGCGGTTGAAGATCGCGTCGGTTCTGCCCGCTTTTATGGATTATTTTTTGGCAGCATCGTTCTTTCGGGGCTCGCCGGATGTGCGTTATCTCTCACACGAGTCGTGGCGCAAGGACCGGCATACGGCTCGGGGGCGGCTGCCAATGCCATCCTGATGGTGTTTTATATGTTTAATCGTGGCGCGCCGATTATGCTCTTCCCTCTTCCGATCCAGATTCCTGTCAAATGGATTGTTGTTTTCATCGCAGCCATCGAGACGGCCTACCTGCTGTTGAATCACTTTGCCCTTTTGTACTTCATCCAGTTGCTCGGACTTGGCGCGGGATACATCTGGTACCTCGCATTTTTCACGCGGCCGAGTTCGCGCCGAGCCTCAAAGCCGTCGGATGGATTGCGCAACGCATATCACCGATGGAAACGCCGCCGCGCGGCCCGCAAATTCGAAGTTTATATGCGCAAGCATGACCGCAAGGTGACGTTCGATGAACACGGTAACTACGTTCCGCCAGAGGAAGACCAAGGCGGCAAAAAGAATGGTGGATCGAAGTCGGGATGGGTGAATTAGATCGCTAGCGCTCAAGTAATCCCTCACGCCCTCCGAAGAGGCAAGTGTCTCCACCTGTCCAGCGGGGCGCGAACTTTGCAGAGTTGATCCGGTGAGCTAACGCTCACCCACCCAGACGGGGGCGTCTGGGCCTACGTGGTCTTAATCGAATTCCGATACAAACTCAGACGAAATTCTGAAAAGAGGCAACTACTCTTTCCCGTAAATCTTCGCGCTTAATTTTCCCTTTGAATCCCAAATCATGGCCTGCGCCTTCGACTGGCATGAGCAAGTGTTTTGCCGGAATAAGCCTTAGAGCTGCTTCCATCTCTTCGAACGAGCCGAATGGATCGCGCGTGCCATGCACAAACATGGCCGGAGTTTGCAGGTTCGGCAAATGCTGAGTTCTTAGCTGAGACGGCTTGCGCGGCGGATGCAACGGGTAAGAGAGCAGAAGCAGTCCATTGACGAGTCCGGGCTCGTCCGCGGCTAGCATAGTGGCCTGGCGGCCTCCGTAGGAGTGTCCGCCGAGGAAGATGCTTCCGGAAACCCGCTTTCGAAGAACACTGACGGCGTTTTTTAATCCTTCGCGATCCTTACCCGCATCGCCGGGCCTTGGAGGGCCGTGGGACCTCGCCTGACGAAACGGGAGATCGCAGCGCAGCACCGTGAAGCCTGCCGCTGCGAAGGCTTCACCGAGAGCTATCAATAATGGAGACTGGCAATTTGATCCGGCTCCGTGGGTGAGGACGACGCCACGCTCGTTTGGCGCAGGAGGGCGATGGATGAAGCCCCGCACTGGCGGATCGTCTGAAACGTCAGAGAAAGATTCGAGGGTGGATGTCATGCGTATTCAGATCGATGGAGGGACGAGCGTCCTCGCCCGTCATTCCACTTCAACTCTCAAGCCGACGGGCGGGGACGCCCGTCCCTCCATCGAATATATCGAGAGCATTAGTCCCTAATTATGCTTTCATCGCGCTTTCTGTCGTTCTCCGGAACCTACAATTTGCAGGCGCATAAAATTGGTTGAGCCGGTGGACATTCGCGTCCCTCCTACCACGCCAATTACGTCGGCTGGCTTAACAGCGCTCTGTTTTAGCAATTGCTGTTCGGCAGCGGTCACCATTCCTTCCACGGTTCCCGTTTGCGCATGAAAAACCGGCTGCACTCCCCAAAGCAAATTCATGCGATTGCAAACGGCGGGGACGTGACTGAACGCGTGAATCACGGGCCGGGGACGAAATTTTGAAATCAGCCGCGCCGTGTTTCCGGTATCGGTAAAGACGGCGATCGCGGCCATATGAAGATCTTCAGCGGCATGAGCGACGGACTCACAAATGGTTTCCGCGATGGAAAGGCCATGGCGATCGCGCCGCCGCCGTGGCTGTGTGAATTCGCTCATGTTGCTTTCCGCCTCAATGATGATTCTTCCCATGATTGCCACCGCTTCCCGGGGATACAATCCACTGGCCGTTTCCGCGGAAAGCATGACCGCATCGGTGCCGTCGAAGATGGCGTTGGCAACGTCGCTGGCTTCCGCGCGAGTTGGGCGGGGATGTTCAATCATGGATTCGAGCATCTGGGTGGCAATGATCACGGGTTTGCGCCAGACCGCCGACCGGCGAATCACATGCTTCTGAATGACCGGAACCTTTTCGGGAGGCATTTCCACGCCCAAGTCGCCTCGCGCCACCATCACCCCATCGCACGCTTCAAAAATTTGTTCCAGTTGCTCAAGCGCCTGGGGTTTTTCAAGTTTTGCGATCACGGGAGTCGCAGTGCCGTGCCTCTTGATAATTTCTTTAACCAGTAAAACGTCGGCGGCGGATCGCACAAATGAAAGTGCAACCATATCTACTCCATTTGCCAGCCCAAATTCGAGGTCCTTACGGTCTTTATCCGTCAGGGCCGGTATGGTGAGGATGGCTCCCGGCAGGTTGATGCCCTGGTGCTCGACCAGAAGCCCGCCGTTGATGACTTCGCATTGAACATCCTTGCCTTTAATACCGAGAACGCGAAGTTCGATTCGGCCATCTGAAATCAAAATCCGCGCCCCTGGCTTAATATCGCGAGCCAATGTCTTAAATGTGGTCGAGATGAGTGTGGGAGTGCCGTCCACATCGCGCGGAGTGATGGTGACCTGCGTTCCAGCCTTCAAGACGATTGCGGCGTGATCCTTCAAACTGCCGGTGCGAATCTTGGGACCTTGCAAATCCTGCAAGATACAAATAGTACGATTTTCGCTTTCGGCAACCTGCCGCAATCTCTTGATATTGCAGGCGTGCTCCTGATGAGTTCCATGTGAGAAATTCAGGCGGGCGACATCCATGCCAAGCCGCATCAGGTCGCGCAACATTTCTTCCGAACTACAGGCTGGGCCAATGGTGCAGATAATCTTAGCGTGGCGCGTTGAAGTCACAATGCGCGAGATGGAACTTGGGCTTCCAGGCTTCTGGGTATCACGAATCTTTTTCAAAGTTGTTCCTGATTGAGGTGAGTGAAGTAATTATAAACGTGCGGAGTTACTATCGCTGAAGCGTCTTTACGTCACCCATGTGGCGCAGTTCGCGCCCCAACATGGTTCGTGGAAACAACATGGCATTAAATTCGGCGCCGATCAAAACGACCAGGGAAATCAGGTACATCCACACAAGGAGCGCGATACCCACACCAAGCGAGCCGTAGATCACGCTGTAATCCGAGTAGGCCTGAAGATATCCGCCGAACAGGGCGGTAGCTGCAAACCACAACGCTGTAGCCAGAGTTGCGCCGGGGAGCACGCTGTGCCAGGGCTGAGTGCGGGGAACGGCATAATGATAGATAAGAGCGATTACGGCAATGCTGGTGAGGGCAGCGATGGTCCAGCGAACGGCTGCCCACATTAGAAGGACGTAAAGGCCATATTCGCCGCCGATGTAATACATGATTCGCAACTCAATGCGATTGCCGAATGCCACCAGGATGGTAGCGAAGGTCATGGGGATACCCGCCAAAATGACCAACAAGAACGCCATCATTCGCTCTTTGACCAGTCCCCAAATCTTGGGAAGTTCGTAGGCATGGCGGAAGCCTTCCATCCAGGAAATCATCACGCCGGAGGCCGTCCAAAGAGTGATTAGCGAGGTCGTGATCAACAGTCCAGCGGAGCGTTGCGCGCTGTTGGCTTTGAGATAGGCCAACGCGGAGGCGCTTCCCGCGGGAAGAATTCTGCCGAGGGCGTACGAAATTTCCCGCACATAAGCCGCTGTTTTTCTGGAATTCGCCAGCACCGAGCCAATGACGAGCAATGTGGGGAAAAACGTAAGAATCAAGGAATAGGCGGAAGCCTTGGCGACGGCAAAGGCGTCGTGCTCAAACGCGCGCCAGAACGCAAGCCGCAGCAGCCGGGCAAAACGCAGCATGGGCCTCAGAGTATTGTGGCCGGGCGCAGGACGCAACTGCGAAATTCGCGGAGGTTCCTGAGTTTGCAATCGCTGGGGGTTAGCGTGCATGGGATCGTGTGGGGCGGACACTCTTGTCCGCCGCCTTTTTTGACTCTGTGTTGATAGTCATCATCGTTCGTTCCCACCGAGCGCCGGGGTCTTTAGCTTCAATCTTCAGGACGAAATCTTCTTCAGAATGCGATGTGCGTTGTTGACCTTCGTCACGCGGACAGGAGTGTCCGCGCCACACTAGCCGGACTTCTCGCTTCGCGACAAAGACGCTAGAGTTCTCTGCGCTTTGCTCCGTGCCAGATCGTGCTGATAATGACGCGGTGGCCTTGAACGCGGTACGGGATTATGTAGGGGGTGTTGCCAATGACTAGTTTTCGGACTCGGGGTTCGGGACCGACTCTGCCCAGGCTGGGATGAGTTCTCAGGGTGGCTTCGGTTCGGGATATCCTGCTATCGGCGGTTTTGATCTTCATCAAGCGGACAGGAGTGTCCGCTCCACACTCGAGCGGGGATAGGCTCGGTCGAAGACTAGCCATAGGGCTGCTATTACTGCGAATACCAGGTAGCTTCCTTCTGGGCCTACGGTGCCTCCGGTTAGCCAATCGGGGCCTTGCAGATTTGAGTTGAGCAGGTGGCCGGGGAGGAGGGCTCCGCTGTCGGGGACGGAGTAGAGGAAGCTTTCGCCCCAATCCCATGCCATGTGGAATCCTACGGCCCACCATAGATTGCCGGTGCGGCGGAGGGTCAGGCATAGGAAAAAGCCTATTAGTGCTGCGGCCACCAAGCCGGTTTTTGCTTCTCCGGGATTGCCTTTGTGGATGTAACCGAAGAGGGCGGAGAGAAATACTGCGGCTGGCCAGAAATGGATTGCTCGCGAGAGCACCCATTGCGAGTAGCCGCGCATCAGAAAGTCTTCGAAAAACGCGGTGAATAAAAAGAGGACGGCATAATATGCGGCGAATTTCCAGATGCGTACGCCGTGCAGGGCCAGCGAGCCTGGCTGAAACGCTCCGGTTATGCGCAGGGCCAGCATCAGGAGGCTGAGAGATCCGATTCCCCACAGCGCTCCCACGCAAAAGTTTTTGCCGAAGGCGCTGCGTGGTGGGAGGCCGAAGTCGCCGAATGGGCGGGCTTCAATTTTGGCCATTGCGAACCCGGGCAAAATCGCGGCCAGCATCATGGTGGCTTCCATGATCATGCGCCACCAGCGATCGCTGACTTGCGGGTGGAGCGAGGCGACCAGCCATCCTTCTATTTGAAAAATGACATACGCCATGGCGAGGTAAATCAACCAGCGGACTGCTGCGTAAACGCCGTTGGGGAGGATGAAAGCGGCTGGCTGCGGAGGCGGTACCGGGAGCGGAGTGTTGCTTTCGTCGCTGTGGTCGCTGCTATGGTCTGGGAGAGTTGCCGAGCTTTCCTCGGCTTGGACGGGCGAGGGCGNNGGCGCCCGTCCCCACACGATCTTGTCGTCATCGTTGGAGAACGGTTTGTTATCCATCTTTCTTTAGCCGGCGCTGTCTTGGACATGGTAAAACATTCGGTCTGCCTTGTTGCGCCGAATTCTTCATTCCGCTGCTTTTCGCGTCCCGCAATTTGCGGCCGCTGCGCTGTTGCTGATGTATCTGCTGCAGTGCGCCTGGCTGGTCCGCGTGCAGGCGATGAATGGGTCGCTGCCGGATTCCGATCAAGCGTTGCGCATGTACCAGGGGCTCGAACAATGGCAGGGAGGCGCCATTGCCGGAACTCCGGAATCGTTGCGGGCAGAAGCTGCTACCGGCGTGCCATCCGCGGTTAGGTCCGGCCATTTACGGGTGCGAGACGGTTACGATCAAGACCGGTCGCCGCTTTATTATCTGGTGGCCGCGGTGCCGCTCTTGGTGCCGCTAAGTACGAAACTGCCGGAAGTTTTTGTGCCATTCCTGGCTGCGGCCCCGCAAATGTTTTTCGGCGTGATGCTGGGAGCATCGCTGTGGTATGTTGCGCGCCGACTTTACGGCAATGCTGGAGGCTACATCGCGCTTGGACTCTACTGTTTTTCGCCGGCAATGATCGTGAATGCGGCGGGCGCGCAAAGTCTGGGGGAAATGGGGGCGGTGTGGGGAGCGTTCGGGATGATCTTTACTGCAATCGCGGTGGCGCACACGCTTTATGCTCCTCGCGAAGTCGTGTTGTGGAACTGGCGGCGGATTCTGCTGCTGGGATTATCGATTGCGTTGGCTGTGAGCAACCAGTTTTCGCTGGTCGTGCTGGTGTTGGTAATCTTGCCGCTCATGCTGTGGGTGGCGCCGGTCCGGCCTCGCGCGGTGCTAGTAATCTGGATCGTCGCAATTGCGGTTGCCGCTGTGCTGATGCTGGCCGCCTACTGTTTTGAGCCCATGCTGTTTTGGCAAGGGTTACTGCACGCGCGGTGGATGGACTTCGAACCGATCGCATTTGGCATGTCGATCTCATACCGCAAAGTTGTGCAAAATATCATCGGAGCCAGTCCACCGCTGATACTGGCCTTGCCAGTCGCGCTAATCACATATTTCGGGTGGAAGCGCGCGCGCTATTTTGGCAATACTGCTCCGCTTGCCGGGGTTGGCATGTTTGTGATTTTGGCGATTGGTGCATTCGGCTTTCCGGGACAAGGGTTTAATCTGGTGTTACTGGTATTCCTCTTCGTCTTCGTGGCTGGGGTGTTTGCCGATCTGCTGGAGAGCAGGCAGAGGCTGGTCGCAGCCGCAAGTCTGTGGGGATTGCTGGGCGCCTCTGCGATGTGGAACCTCTGGCAACTGTCGCGGCTGAAATAGAGAGTGCGTGTTTTGCGGGCAATTGCAACTGTCGCGCCCTGCCGCAGATGGTGCAGGGTAAAATAATTTCTACAAAATTTGTAATGCAGGACTAATCATTAATTATGGATGAATTATGGATGCCATAGCTACGGATACAGTTTCAAAGACGGTTTATGTGACGCGCACCGGCCTTCCGCTGAGCTTCTCGTTTGAATGGCCATTCCGACATGCCACGTCTGGCGCCGACTTTGAGGTGTTGCACGCGGTGATCACGCTGGAAAACTCGGGCGGGTTGAGGGCGCTTGTGGCGGTAAATCTCTCTGCAACGTTGCGGGAGGTCCTGCCTTCGCTCGAACCGAAGGATACGGAAGCTCCAGTGATCAATGCGCTGCGCAAGGAAGTAGACAACAAGCAGATCGAGTTCGTGAAATCGGGCAAACTCGTGCCGCTGCCTTTTTCCAGCAGGCATTACAGTTTCAAGCTGAAGCAGTGGGTTTTTGGCAAGGCCAGCGACGAAGAAATCGCGAGAACGATTGAGCGCAAAGTGTATTGGCAAAAGCGTATTGTAGGTGGAAATGTAGAGCTGGGCGATCCGACCGAGGCTTTGTACCTGGATACTTCTCTCGATCACATGGCTGAAATCGCCGCTGGACTTGCGAAGAAGGGACTGTTTACCATGGCCGGCCGAGCTGCTGTAGCGTTGCCTGCGTTGATGGATCAAAGGGAGCGTTTTGAATCTGAGATGGCGGTGGCCATGCGGCAATTGGAGGAGAAACATGCCTTCGAGCGCGGCTAATCAGAGTCGCGTTTTTCTCGATCGCGTCGAAAATCAATTGCCAATACAAACCAATTGACGCCGCAGCAGAGAACGAGTTGCTGCTAAGACAGCGGGTAAGCCAATTTCAAACTGATTGGAGATGCCTAGTAAGTCGGGAGCGGGAATGCGTCCTTTTCCCCCCACTTGATCGAGAAGTATCCGTTCGACCGGGTCTAGCTGATGTTCAATGGTTAAGGCCTTTCCCAAGAGAGTTGCCTTCGCTCTCGCACGCAGGTCGCGTCCAAGCACATGTGCCTCTAGTATCGCTATCGGCCCGGCGAGATGTATCGAATGATAGTTGAGGGCTTGCTGCCAATCGAAGGATCTTGTCAGCCGTTCCGCTAGAAAGGCCGCATCAATTTGAGCACCCGCGGTGCTACGCGGCGGCCTCGACTCGTCGACGCGGGTCCAGGGAGGGCCGCATCTACTGTCGCTCCACTGGAAAGAAATGATCACGGAAACCATCCGGACGTAGCCATGGGCTTGAAGATTGCTGGACCATTCCTGGGTGGAATCCAGAAACGCCTGATAATCGTTTCCCTTCGCATGTCCAATCGCATATTTGAGCGTAGTGTATTCGCCGAGCCGCAGGATGTAGATATCCATCGGAGCGCCGTTGAGCCATTCGCGCAAACGATGAACGAGAGGCTCGTGATCTCGCTCACCGAGTTCAGTGACAACCTGGGCAAAGCCACCGGGAGCGAGGTGGCCGGGCAAGCCGGCGATAATTCGCTTCTGGACATCTTCGCCGGAGGACCACCGTCACGAAAGCGCAGAGTGGCGAGCGGCGAGGGAACGAACGGCGGGTTGGCGGTAATCAGGTCGAAGCGCTTGCCGCGCACGGCTTCGAAGAGATCGCCGACCATCACTTCCAGGTTCGGAATGGCTGAGACTTGAGCATTGAAGCGGGTGCATTGAGCGGCACGCGGGTTAATGTCGATCGCAAGGACATGCTCAGCGTGTTTGGAAGCTAGTACGGCGTGAATTCCCGACCCGGCGCAAAGGTCGAGGGCGGAGTGAAACGGACGGCGCGGTATAC
>PNAR01000491.1 GCA_003169715.1 Acidobacteriaceae bacterium
TGCCAGAGCTGACACTTCTTCCCGAGTATCGCTTCATCCATCGTGCGCAGCGGCAGATACCGCGTGAGTTTCTCCCAATCTAGGAAATCTCCCACATCACCGCCACTTGTCCGGCTTCCGCCGAAGCCAACGATCATGCGCATATTCATGATTATTTGAAAGGCCGCATTCTGATAAACGTTGTCGTAATGATCGTCGGGACTCACGTACGGAATGATTGTCGTTAGATAGGGGTTCCCCAACGGAGCTCCCATCCACTGCGTGAATCCCAGATAAGAGGGCCCCGTCATTCCGATTTTACCGGTGGACCAAGGTTGCTCGCCTAACCAGGTTTGGCAATCATAAACATCCTGACCTTCAAACTTCCCTTGCTTCCAGTCCTTATGCCAGTAGAAATAGTGCTCCCCATCCGAGTCATATTTTCCGCGGACGTCAACAGCAACTACAGCATAGCCACGAGGTACAAAGTACTTAGCCCTGTTGATGCAAAAGAATTTACTCGATTTGTCATATGGCAAATGCATGTAGATGACAGGGAACTTGCCCGGCGCCTTCGGGCGCCATATATTCGCAGACAACGTAACGCCATCCCGCATGACGAGTTTCTTTACGTTGTACTCGAAGTGGATATCGTGCTGCGGCTGTGACAACTTGCCCACCCAGGCAAAATCGCTGTGTTCGAACCACGCACTGGAATTCAGCACCCCCTCGCTCGGGAGCGAAGGACGCGATGCCGCGGCCACCCTACTGGTGCTGGCCGGGATTACGCTTGCCGCTAAAGCCACACCAGCTGTGCTTGTGGCACTCTCGATGAATTTGCGACGAGTCAATAAATTCAAGATTTTTCTCCCCGTGTGCGCTTAAGACTTCTTTGACGATCCACCACGGCCAGTACCTATCTTTGCGATTGGTTCGACTCTTTTCCTCACTTAGGACCGGACCACCGGAAGAATTATGTGCGAAGCAAATTCGTTGTCGTGGTGAATGATCTGCGTCGCCTTCTCCAGCTCCGCATCTTCACCGAATTTGTGGCCCGTGTTGGGGTTGCGATCAAATTTGGGAAAGTTGCTGCTGGAAATCTCCACCTGGATCCGGTGCCCTTTTTGAAATACGTGACTCATGGACCACAGGTCAATCGTGTATTCATACACTTTGTTCGGAGTCAGCAGTTCCTGCTTCTTAAAAGAATTCCGGTAGCGCGCCCGAATGATCCCATCCTTTAATATTTGCGCGTATCCGTTCGGATGCACATCCACCAATTTGCCTGTGAAGTCCGTATCCTTCGCCGTGGACGCTGCATACAACTTGACCGTGAGCCTCCCGGTAATCTCTAAATCTGTCTGCTGCGGTTCACTGGTGTACACCAGAACGTCCTTGCGATCCTGTATCCCTCGTTGATCACGGGGACCGTCGGTATTGGGTTTGTTAAATCCTTGGAAAATCTCAATGCCGCCGTAGGAAAGGACCGGGTCTTGCGGGTCATAGACAAAACTGTCCGTGGGCTCTTTTGCTGGCGGGGTAGTGCTTAACTTGCCGTCCCCAAAACGACTATTCGCTTGACCGCCGCCGTGCAGGTAATATTTCGTAGCCTGCACTCGCTTCAAAGGCCATTCCTGCTCGCTGCGCCATTGATTTTCACCCATGACAAAAATATGCACGGGCGGCTCGTCCATGATTCCGTTGTCGATCCCTTTCAGCCAATAGTCATACCATCGCAACTCAACCGGTTTGAAGTATTGGACGTCCCAACGAAGGTCAGTGGGCAGAGCTTCCATATTGGCGCGAGGGCCAAAGTCCAAATCGCCAACCTGGCGTTTACCGGCCGCATGTTGCCAGGGACCAACGATCAGCTGGTGTTTCGTGCGTAATTGTTCGGGGCCGTAATTCACCATACCCAAATAGTTGTTGATCGTCGCCTGCTGCACCTCGTCATACCAACCCGTGATATTCAGGCTGGGTACTTTCACCTGCGGGTATCTTCCAGCGCTGATCTCTCCAGATCGAGGCCGATCTCCCACGCTAAACCGCCAGTATTCGTCGTCGTCAGGGTGATCCATAAAATCTTGCCAAAGTTGAATCGTCCTGCCTAGCATGGCTTGATCCAACGTGCGCAATGGGAGATGGCGCGCAACTTTTTCATAGTTCAAAAAATCTGTGTCCAGATCCCCTCCCAGCGTCCGACTGTCGCTAAGATGAAGGATTGCCCACATGTTGTCGCAGACTTGAAAGGCTGTGTTTTGATAGACGTTGTCGTAGTGATCGTCGGGACTGCAATACGGAATTATGGTGGTTAGATAAGGGTTACCCAGCGTTGCCCCCATCCATTGCTCAAAAGCCAACCCCGAGGGTCCAACCATCCCAATCTTCCCCGTGGACCAGGGCTGCTCACCCAACCAAGTTTGGCAATCGTAGACATCCTGGCCCTCGAACCCTCCTTCACGCCAGTTTGTGTGCCAGAAGAAATAGCCGACACCATCAGAGTCGAACTTTCCACGGACATCCACAGCAACAACAACGTAACCTCGAGGTACAAAGTACTTCGCTCTCTCAATGCACATCTTGCTCGATTTGTCATACATCATGTGCATGTAAATCACAGGGAATTTGCCTTCGGCCTTCGGGC
Organism: Acidobacteriaceae bacterium; assembly: GCA_003169715.1. GTDB lineage: Bacteria > Acidobacteriota > Terriglobia > Terriglobales > Acidobacteriaceae > PALSA-188. Next base: position 2,624 of record PNAR01000491.1, read on the forward strand.
GCCATATATTCGCCGAGAGCTTAACCCCATCGCGCATGACCAACTTCTTCACGTTGTACTCAAACTGAATTTCGTACTTCGGTTGCGACAATCTGTTCACCCAAGGCAACTCACTGTGTTCGAACCATGCGGTCGAAGTAGGGGCTGAGGCGAGCCTGCTCAGGGAAGTAGGGCGAGCCATTGCGTCGTCGACGCCGAGCGGAAGCATACTTGCCGCCAAAGTTGCTCCGACGGTGGAGGTCGCACGCTCGATAAATTTACGGCGATTCAATGGGGCCATGAGCTCTCTTATCCTTCCAACGCAGCAGGGCGTTCAATCTTCAGGCAGACGAGCGGCATACATTGCTAACAGGCGGCGCTTTCTAAAAATCGAAGCGAAGTCCAAATTGAATGTCTCGGCCGGGCAGGGAGCTGCTAATCACTCCGAAGTCCCCCGTTCCAAAATCCACTCCGGGATTGTTGAAATTGGGATGATTGAACGCGTTGAAGAATTCAGCTCGGAACTCCAGACGTTTTCCCTCTGCGACCGCAAACTGCTTGTGCACTGAAAGATCAAAATTCTTCAATCCAGGTCCTTTGATCACGCCGAAACCAGTATTGCCAAAGGTGTACAGAGGCGCCCGTTGAAAGCAGGTGGTATTGAACCATTCGTTGATCGCTGCGTCTCGGTTCGGGTGGGATTGATGGTTGGGATTGCAGATCATGTCGGGACGTGAGCCACCCGCGTTTGAGACGTCAACGACGTCATTAGGCGTCAGATACGTTCCTGAGTTGAAAGCAACAATTCCTCCAAACTTCCAGCCGCCGATGATTTGATTGACGACAGGGCCTACATCACCTGCAAAATGCCGCCCTCTTCCAAAAGGCAAATCATAAATCCAACTCAACGACAGAAGGTGACGAATGTCGTAAGGCGTATTGCCGTAATCTTCTTTCCAATTGTGGAAATCACGATAGGAGAAGTTTTCTTCAAATTCCGGTCCACTTACTGTGTTACCTAGAGCGTGAGCCCACGTATAGGAGCCAATGAACAATAGACCAGCGGAATCGTACCTTTTGCGAACATGCACTTGCAGTGCATCATAATGTGACGCACCCCAGCTCACCGGACCTGACAGATCGCCATACTGAGGAAAAGGAACACGAGACGCGATATCGCCAGGACCTGCAACAGGAGTATTAAATGAATAGGTAAACCAGTTTTTTACTCCCTTATTACCGACATAACCCACCTCGAGGCCCAACGTGGGTGTAATCTCTCGCTGTACCCCAAATGAGTACTGTAG
>PNAR01000419.1 GCA_003169715.1 Acidobacteriaceae bacterium
CGTCCGTCTCACGTGCTACTTACTGTTGAGGAATACCAGAAGCTTACCGAGGGGCAGAAGAGCATTGTGGACCTGTTGGGAATGCCACAGGCCGCTGAAGTTGAATTTGAGCCGCCTCGCATGAAAGGCAATCTCCACCAGCCGGCAGATTTGTCCTGATGTATCTCCTCGATACCAATGTAGTTTCCGAGTTAAGAAAAGCGAAGAAGGCGGATCGCGGCGTCAGAATGTGGGCCCAGGCGCTTCCCTCTGCGAGCCTTTATCTCAGTGTGATCTCAATATTGGAACTGGAGATAGGAATTCTCCTCATCGAACGGCGTGACCGGAAACAGGGCGCGGTTCTTCGAGCCTGGATGGATGGCCATGTTTTGCCCGCGTTCGACGGTCGCATCCTTGCGATTGATACTGCTGTTGCCCAGCGGTGCGCCGCGCTCCACGTGCCCAGTCCTCGCTCCGATCGTGACGCTCTCATCGCGGCCACTGCCCTTGTTCATGGCATGACGGTTGTGACCCGAAATGTGGATCACTTTCAGCCCACCGGTGTGGCCGTAGTTAACCCCTGGCAATCCTGAACACATTTATTCAGGGCTTCGGCTAAATTGATCCTCTGACTGTTACTACCCCGGAATAGGAAGCACTATGAGAAACCCAGCTGCGTTAGCTGCCCCACCTAAGAATGTCTGTTCGGTCGTGATTGACGGGACAAAGGCGCGGCTGTTCGCCCATGGGGCAGCGCAACCGTGTCTGATCGTCAAAGATATGAAGTTTGGCGATTCGGAGGACGCGGTGGCCCTGTTTGTGGGGCCCGGCAGGGAAGGCTACTTCGCCAATCTTAAAATTACGCAGTGACGCGCCTTGGTTCTGCTTCGTGTGCGAGCGCGCACACGGTGTACTGGCAATTCGCGGGCAAATCGGAAGTAATCCACTTTGACGAAAAACACGCATCTTGACTGGAGGTTGTAGGTTTCTACCCCACGTCCCAGAGAATTGATCTCGTTGGTGGACATGAACTTAATGAATTGTCGAGGCGGCACACGGCGGCGGCTGGATCTCGATTATGCCAAGTCATTTGCTAGCAGCAAGATGCCGACATCCATGTTGCGGCCTGTTCGCCGTAAATCACCGCGAATTCGAAGGTTGTCCGGGTTCGATCCCCACCGCCCCTACCAAACTTTTTCATTCTCGACGCTTTATTCGAGCGTTTGACACCAATAAAGCGTTTGACACCAATTGCAGTTATTTTCCAGCGTACTGTTCGATCCGCGCAGACCGGTGCTCCACAGCGTCACGCTGTTGATTGCCTACAACGTGTGCGTAGACTCCCAGTGTTATACGTGGGTCACTGTGCCGTAGTTGTTTCTGCACTACAGCCGGAGTTGCGCCGTCTGCAAGCAGAGAACTCGCGGCACCGTGCCTAAGCGCGTGGAACCCACCGAGTGGAATGCCCAACTTGATCAGCAACGGATGAAGTTGTTTCTCGCGCAGTTTGTTTGCGGAGAATGGCCGTCCCTCGCGGTTGACGAACAGTAGTTCACTCTTTTTTTCTCGGACATTAAGATAGCCCCGTAGCCGAACCTCCAGCTGCGAAGGCATGGGAACATCTGCGCTACTGGCGGTAGACTTCACCGATTGGATTTTCCGAGTGGCCGCATCGATACTCTGTCTCACTCGGATGATCTTTCGTTCGAAGTCTATGTCATTCACACGAAGCGCAAGGGCTTCCCCTATACGCAGGCCAAGAATCGAAGTCAGCGCCAAAATCGTGCCCAACGGCTCCGGTGCTACTGCAAGGATTTTCCCGACTTCTTCGTCTGTGAACGACCGCTGCTCTTTCTTCACTGTCTCGCGCGGCATGGTTATGTCTGCTAGCGAAAAGTAGCCACAGGCATAGTCCCAAGCTTTAGCTGTGCGGAGAATTGAAGACAGAGTCAGCAGCACATTTTCCACTGTTTTGCGTGACCGCCCGGTTGCAAGAAGCGCCACGAAGTTTTGTACTGCCTTCGTATTTATTTCTGGCAATGTTAGGCTGCCAAGCTTTGAAAGAATGTGTGCACGCAGATGTGATTCCGCTGTTCGTGTTGTGCTGTCTTTCAAGTTTACCGCCACACTGGCGCGCCACTCTTTAACGAACTCTTCGAGCGTAACGCCAGATTTAGGCGGCAATTTGGCGACAGCATTCACGCGATCAAGGTACGGTTGGAACATTTTCCGCGCTGAACGCTCTGACAAACTGCTGACCGGGCCAAGAACCACACACCGGCGCACCCGCTTGTACGTCCGGTCGGATTGCAGGACGTCTTCACGGTACATTCCATAGCGTGTTGGTGTCTTACCCCGGATAATGATATTTCCTTTCTGAAACCTTCTTCTCGGCACAAAGCTCCTGGCCTGAATCGAAGAAGGCGTAGCGGCTGCAACGATAGCATCGCTCGCAATCCCTGTCACCGATCCGCTGGGACACACCTGCCCCGTTTCCGTTTGTTTCTCTAGCTGATCGGGTGTCTCGTCCATCTTGGTATGGGCTAAAGCTAATTTGTGGGATCGAGCCCGGTGAACGGTTCGGTTCCAGATAGCTCGTCGCCCTTAATGGACTTGCAGATATTCGAGAGGAGCTTTGCGAAAGAGGGGTTTTCTGCTGAAGCGTCCAGAATTATTAGGACTGCAATAACTGCTGCCACGATCAGAATCCCTCCCACGATAGTGATCTTCATTATTTTTTCTCCCACGGAACGGTTGAGCCACAGTTTTTGCCTGGGCATCGAAATCCTTGGAGTGATCCATCGAACATGCTCGTCTTAACGAGGCCAGGTTCGATCCAGAATCGGTCGCCGCACTTTGGACATTTCAGGCGGTAGCGCGGCTCAATTTCTTTTATCCTTGTCCACAGACCCTCCGTCTCGGCGCGTTCGATAATTCTGTTGAACGAGTCGATCCCTTGCGGTCCCCGAACGAAAACCTGGACCCCACATGGGTCGCAAACAATATAAGGTTTGGCTTTCTTGGTTTGCTTGACCGGGCGAGGACTGGCGCATACGGGACAAGGGAACATACGATTTACGCTTAAATAGACCACGTTGATCTCCAGCGCCGATACTTTGTTGATCGGCAAATGTATAATAACCTCATATAAAACAATGCTTTCTCCCGTACATAATGTGGGATCGATAGACCTGAAAACTTATTACGCGTAATTAACCGTGTTTCTTGGTATATTTACGTATAATTATTCTGAACAAGCTGGAGTTTTCCGCGAAAATGGCAAGGAACAAAGGAAAGAATCCCAAGCTAGAGAAATCTATTGACGCGTTTTCAGGAGAAAAGCCGAACCGAGGAAGGCCTCGCGTCGCGCGTTATTCAGAAGTGTGGGGACGTGCAGGGAACTACAAATTGTGACTTCGCCAAACGTGGGCAAGGTTAAGTACTCCGCTTTTGGGTTGCCAAAACAAAGAGGAAGTAATAGCTGCATTTGAGAATCATGCGCAACCCTATGGCCAGGAGTTTGTGCCGCGCCTCGCTTCAGACATTCTTAAATTGATCAAAGAAATCGGATTCCCGCTAAGGGGGAAGGCTCAAGTCAAATACATCGCGGAATCCCTTGCGGGCAGACCGACTGTAAGTTTGCGAACGTCGCGAGATATTTGTGGAAAGATTCGTGCAGAAGAAAATGCGAAATCGCCCTACAGAATCATCCGAAAAGAATTTTACATTGTGTGCGAGTGCGGCTATAAAGGACCCGTTGAATTTGATGCTTGTCGAAAATGCGGGGCTCAGATCGATTATTTACGTGACGCGCTGCTTGGTCCCAGGATCTTTTAGCTTTCGGAAAGGGGAAGGCGCGTAACGTAACGTACGTAACGTCCGCGAGTGGCCGCTCTCCGGTTCCACCACTCCGAACAGGTCCATCAGCGTGTCGTACAGCGACGACGGATTGACCGGCTTAAGAAGATAGCCATTGACCCCGATCTTCTCTGCTTGCTCGCGGATATCCTCCCTTCCAAATGCCGTCACCATCACGATCTTGGGTATGTGCTTTATGCGGCCGCCGCACAGGGTAAGGCGGCTTGCTTCCAGGCCGTCCATGCCTGGCATGTGCCAGTCCATAAAGACCACTTGATAGGGCTCACGCGAATCAGCAGCGGCTAGTTCCAACAGTGCGGCTTGGCCGGAAGAAACCGACTCAACCTTGAGCGCAAATATCTTGAGCGCATCGGCGAGAATCTCACAGGCCAACGCGTTGTCATCCGCGACCAGTGCCCGGATGCCTGCCAGATTTCGTATGAACCGCTTTTGTTCCGGCTCCGCCGACCCGATCCCGAACCATGCAGTGAACAGGAAGGTGCTTCCCTCGCCGCAATTACTCTCGACCCAGATTTCACCTCCTATCATCTCTACAAGTCGCTTGGAGATGGAGAGACCGAGTCCAGTGCCACCATACTTTCGAGTGGTGGACGTGTCAGCCTGGCTGAATGCCTGAAATAGACGAGCCGTTTGCTCGGGCGTCATTCCGATACCAGTGTCGCGTACGGAAAATTTCACCTTGATTCGATCCGAAAGCTGCTCCTCCAGCGTGACACTCACCACCACCTCGCCATGATCGGTAAACTTCACCGCATTGTTGACGAGGTTGATCAGGATTTGACCAAGCCGTAACGGATCGCCGACAAGATTAGGGGGTAGTTCGGGGGGTGCGGAGATGAGGAATTCCAGGTTCTTGTCGTGAACTTTCTGGCCGACCACCGACGATAGGTTCTCGAGGACAACGTCCAGTCGAAAGTCCATCCTTTCCAAGTCCAACTTTCCGGCTTCGATTTTTGAGAAGTCTAGAATGTCGTTGATGATTCCCAGCAGGGATTGGGCGGCGGCCTTGCTCTTGGTCAGATAGTCGCGCTGCTTGGGTGTCAACTCCGTCTTCAGAGCCAGGTGCGTCATCCCTAGGATGGCGTTCATCGGCGTGCGGAT
>PNAR01000385.1 GCA_003169715.1 Acidobacteriaceae bacterium
GCATTACAAAAGCGCGCCGGAAAATCTGTCTGAGATCGCAAGGCAACTTGGCGTCGCCCACATCGTGGAAGGTAGCGTGCAGAAGAGTGGCGACGCCGTGCGCGTGAACGTGCAGTTGATCAAAGCAGTGAATGATTCCCATCTTTGGGCCGATACCTTTGATCGCAAACTGACCGACATCTTTTCAGTCGAGAGTGAGGTGGCCAAAGCGATCGCGGACCAGTTACGCGCAAAACTTACTGGTCGGGAAGAGCAAATCGTCGACTCGAAACCGACAGCCAATCCGGCTGCTTATGATGCTTATCTTCGCGGTCTCGCTTATTCACAGAAATCAACCATCACAATCCCTAACACGCTCAGCGCACAGAAATATCTCCGAGAAGCGGTGCGATTGGATCCAACGTTCACCGTGGCCTGGGCCCTACTGTCATCCGTTGAATCGCGCGGCTACATCACGAACATTCTTCAACCGACCCTTGCTCTAAAGGAAGAGGCTCGCCAAGCAGCCGAAACCGCGCTCAGTCTTGAGCCAAATCTGGGCGAGGCTCTGATGGCCAAGGGCTCGTACTACTACAGCTGCCTGCGGGATTACGACAATGCAGTGCATTATTTTGAGCAAGCTCGGCAGGTTTTGCCAAATAGTAGCCGGATTCCTGAATTGCTGGCTTACGTGGCGCGCCGGCGAGGCCAGTGGGACCTCAGCGAGTCGTTAATCAACGAAGCCGAGCGGGTGGATCCGCGCAACGTTTACATAATCACCCAGCACGTCGCGTCCTTTACTTTACGCCGATCTTTCCCTGAAGCACTCCGAAAACTTGATCAGATTCTCAACATTGTGCCGGATGACACGGATACGCTAGTGACGAAGGCAAGCATTGCCCAAGCCGAGGGCGACATCCCGCGCGCTGCGGCGATCCTCGCTCCGCTCCGCCCAAGTGCGGATGATACGAGCGCCTTGGAAACACAGGCGTATCAGGCGATCTTGGAACGCAAACCTGGAGCGATCATCACTCGGCTCAAAGAAATATTGGCCAAGCCCGATCCGGCGCTGGGTTTTTACAATGGGGAACTGCGATTTTGGTTAGGTTGGGCGCAGAAAGTTGCCGGTGAAGATGCGGTGGCCCGGCAGAGCTGGCAACAGGCGCGCAGTGAACTGGAGCCGTTCCTCAAGAGCCAACCGGACAATTGTATTCTCACAGAAGATCTTGCTTTGACCAATGCGGGTCTTGGGGACAAAGCTGCCGCATTAGCATTGTCAGAACAAAGCATGGCAACGGCCCCGCTTCCGAAAGACGCTCTCAATGGGTTCATAGCGATCGAGACCCTCGCCCGAGTGGCGGCGCAAACGGGAGAGCCGGACCGGGCCATCGCCGCCTTAGAGCAACTGCTTTCCATACCGGGCGCGAGCGCCCTCGCGGCAAGCGCGCCCCTCACTCCGGCGATCCTCCGGCTCGATCCAATGTTCGATCCGCTTCGAAAGAATCCCCGTTTTCAAAAGCTTTGTCAGGAGAAACAACCCTAAGCCTCGCCGTCCGAAAGATTGGCGCAAGTGGTGAAACAGCTAGCGATTCTGTTTGGTTGGATGACTGAGCCACAGCACGCCCGAATAACGGATTCCCGAAGAAAGGGGCTGCAGCGCATGGACTGTCCTTTTCGAGGGAAATACAATGACGGTTCCTTGAAGTTTGGGAGCTTCACAGGTACCGCCCCGGGCTCTAATCAATAGACCGCCGCCGGTATATTCTTTTTCGGCTGACAACTGGACGACGATGCTGATTTTTCGACGTGCCGCTATTCCGCGCCCGTGATCGATGTGCCACTTGTATTTCCCACCAGTTTCGTAGCGCACGATTCTCAGAACAACCTCGGGCTGTGTAATGGAAATATTGAACGCACTGTCGCTAATGCATCGCGCTGTCGAAATTATCTTTTCGATAATTGCGCTGATCTCGTTCGACGGCGCCTCAAGTCTCGATACGCGGGCATTGCGAACCCTTTTATTAAGGACCGGTTTCGATCCGCGAAGGATAGTGGCTGTTTCCCACCCTGCAACAGACGCCGCGTTCCTCAAAAGACGGCACTCGCGGGAACTGAGAACGGCTCCGACAAAAACAAACGGAACAGTCATCTAGCCGGATGCTTCAGCTCCAACTCTCCTTTTGTTTCCAGGACTAAAAAGAACATAGAGCATCTCCTTCTGTTCAGATATCGTTTATGAGTCAAGGCATTTACGGGAAGAGAATTTTTCAACCCAAATGAGTCACCACCCTGGCAGCAGCCATCGCAAAACTCGCTTACGCTTCCGTAAAAGACGTTATCTCGTAGTCAGAAGAATTCTGCCGCAAGCGGTTCTAAACTACTTGAAAATATATTACTCCATCCTGCTAGCTAACAATAAGCTCCATAAAGATAGCCAATGCCCGTCCTCCTTCGCGCTCGGGGGCGATCCTGCTTTGGACGCCATATTAGAATGGATTCGGCCAAAGGTAAGCCGCTTGGTTGGGTTGAATCTGGCGCCAACCTATTCTTATACGCGACAGTACGCGAAAGGTGAGGCTCTCATTCGGCACAAGGATCGTGCAGCGTGCGAAATCTCTTTGACCGTGGCAATCCAGATTCCGAAGGGTGAAAAACCATCAGTAATCCATCTGAAACCTCCTAAATTGAACCAAACCAAGATCGAGATGTTCGAGGGCGATGGATGTATCTACGCTGGCACCGAGGTTGAACATTGGCGGGAACCGTTTCGCACCGGCGGCTACGTTCAATTATTTCTGCACTTCATCGCAACGAAGAACCGCCATTATCCGAAATTAATATTCGACGGACGGAAGTGCCTCGGCGCAAGCGAATACAAGGTCAAGCGTTAAACACCTCACGGAAGCCTGGCCGTCACCAAGCTTGCCATGAACTTCCGTAACGCGGGGCAGAGCGGAACTTCAACTATCCGTCAGTTCGGGGGCCCGCCGTAGGTTCTGCCCTTTGAGCGCGACTTGCTTTTCCGCTTGGTCTTGGTGCTTTTTTTCTTTTTCTTTGCCATACAGAGATATTGGGAACCCGAAGCGGTCGCGTGCAAGCAAATTAACTGCGCAGCGCAAAATTCATCTGAGCGGTCCAGGCAGACTTTTATAGACGAGCGGACGGAAGGACTTCTTTATTTCACGACCCTAATCGTCCAGAAATCGTCAGATAAATGGGAATGCGTGAGATAATCGTATGGCAGCGTGAAATAGCCGCTCATTCCCCAATTCTTGCCCCACGAATTGCGGACAATAAAGTGGCGGTGCTCGTCGTCGTAACCGACCGCCAGCACAGCATGCCCGCCCCGCGATTTCTCGTTTCGCCCTGGCATCGGCGCACGACCGCTGCGCTTAACCTTTTTGGATTCGAAGCTATCGTAAATGGTGATCCCGGCGATAAATGGATAGCCGGAAGCGACGCAGCTTTTCATGTGCAAAAGCTTTCGCTTTAAACGTCGATAAACCACGGCGGGATGCTTCTTGGCTTCGCGGTAACATTTGCCCGGTGGCTTGCTACGGAACTTGCTGATCTTGTACGGCCACTGTTGCTCGGGACACACGCCCTGTTTAACGACCGTTTTGATGCCCTCGCGAATTCCCGCGCCGTGATCGGAATCGATGGTACCTTTCATCCAGCGCTCGTTGTAATAAATGAAAAGGCGAGAAGGCCGGAAAGTCTTCGACGATTGCTGTTTGATCTGATCGAACTCGATCGCTGCACCTATAGCGTTCGCGGTGCAACTGTGGAGTTTGCCCTGGCTGTAAATCGGCGGGCAATATTCGCGGAGATCGACCCGCGGCGGCAGCGCACGGCGCGATTTCCAGGACGCTGTGTAGAGCTTGTCCCGGTGATCCGGAAGGTCCGGGACCCAACCATACCGGACGCGGTTCTGACGGATCATCGGCGACCGCTGGGCCAGCTTTTTTCGTCGGTTGTGTTTTGCCATGAACAAAAGTCAGTCGAGAGGAATTGCAGCGTCTTGGTTAGGCCATTGTAAACGTCATGTAGAGGCTGTCTGGGGCTGGTGGCGAGCGATGCGCAAAATTTTGTACTGCCGATAAAGTGCGCGCAGAACAAGAAGCAAAAGAAGCTCGATTACCGTCAAAATGACAGCAAACACACTGTCGATGGGTTGCTTGATAATTTGGAACGCGAGGATCACCGCGAAGATCCCAACCACACTGGCCGGTAGCGCAATCGCAGCGAGCAGAGAGAGCGCCAAGGTGCTTAACAGCCGATGGCGACGATCGAGGGCTGAAATCCAGCGCCAAACCCTGGGTCGCCTGATTGATTTGCCGGTCACGGAGGCCACCTGACCAAGGATCGCGTCGGTGCGATCCGCCGACGATGGCGTAGTGGTCGCGGCAAGAGGTGGCTGAAGCGGAAATGGGGGTTCGAGATGGTGTTCTTTCCTCAGCGCTTCGACCTCAAGCCAAAGCTTCAAGAGCTCAAGCCGCGCACGCTCTTTCGCAGCGGCCCGTATGCCAGAACGAGAATCGCCCCAACTCTCCCACACTTTGATCATGTAGGGGACTACCACTAGTGCACCAAGAACGGCGCTCATATTAGGCCCTAGAAATTTGACGAGTTCTTTTATGAAATCATCCATGGTGGCGATGGCGTAACGACTTAACGAGACTAAGCTCAGCCATCGCTGACGAGGGCGAGCTTAACTAAGATCGACAAGTGTTGCATAAGTGAGGGTAAATTTATGCGCCGGTCAGCGGCTGGCTGGAGCGATTGGGTAGACCCGGAATTACCCATAATTCGGCTTATTTGCAAAATACTCAATTAATCCGCGAAGGGACAACTTTCGCTCAACGTTGCGCGCGTCGAATCGCATCGGCGGCGTCGAGTCCGAGCACGCTCTACCACTGAGCTAACCGCCCCTCGCAGATGTGATAAGTGACCAGTGACGAGTCAAGGAGGCGTTTGGCGTTGCTGAATCAGTCTCGATGCGTCATCTATGTCGTGGCCTGGATGAAACAACGTTATTTCGATGATCTAAAAAAGGGCGACCGGTTTCAATCCGGGCCCTATGAAGTGACAGAAAAACAGATCATTGAGTTCGCTCGCGAGTTTGATCCGCAGAGTTTTCATCTCGACCAGACGAAGGCCAGGCAAACTATGTTTGAAGGCCTTATCGCGAGCGGATGGCACACCGCGGCGATCACGATGCGTTTATTTGTGAAGACGCTGAATTTTGCCGAAGGCGCGATTGGTCTCGGAGTGGACGAGTTGCGTTGGCCAAACCCGGTTCGGCCCGGCGATACATTGCAGGTCGAGACCGAGATTGTCGATTCACGCGAGTCGAA
>PNAR01000266.1 GCA_003169715.1 Acidobacteriaceae bacterium
GGCCGCGAAATCCGCGCCGCCTTCACTGCCGAGCGCGGCCACGTGCTGCTGGCTGCGGACTATTCGCAAATCGAGCTTCGGCTGCTCGCACATTTTTCGAAAGACGGGTTATTAGTCGAGGCATACCGCCGCGGCGACGACATACACACGCTGACTGCATCGCAAGTTTTTGGGGTGCCTCCGCTCATGGTCACAGCCGATCATCGCAGGCAGGCGAAGGTCGTAAATTTCGGAATCGTCTACGGTCTCTCGGCATTTGGTCTTTCCCAAAAATTGGGGATCCAACCCGGCGAGGCCAAGCAATTTATTACCGCGTACTTCGAAAAGTACAGCGGCGTCCGGAATTTTATTGACCGCACTCTCGAGAAAACGCGCCGCGATCAAAATGTGAAAACGCTGTTTGGCCGCGTTCGCCCCATCCCCGACATCAACAGCAAGAACGCGAATTTGCGTGGATTCGCCGAGCGCACTGCCGTCAACACGCCGCTACAAGGCACCGCCGCCGACTTGATCAAGCTCGCGATGATTCGTATTGATAAGGCGTTGCGAGATCGCGGAATGAATTCGCGAATGACGCTGCAAGTCCATGACGAACTGGTCTTCGAAGTCCCAGAAGCAGAGATTGACGTGATGCGCTCGCTGGTTCGCGAGGAGATGGAGAAAGTCCATCCGCTGATCGTCCCGCTGCTGGTGGAAATAGGCGTGGGTGCGAACTGGAGGGATATGGATTAGGCCAATTCCGCCCACGTAGGGACGGCCAGCCCCCGGCTTCGAGGTCCTGACGATACGGACTCCGTGTAGGGAACTGTGTTGAGCTTCGCTCAACTGGACAGCCGAGGGCGGCTGTCCCTACGTGATCCACGCGGTCAGCAGATGTATTTCCTGGGTACTCTTTTCGAGATGCTGCACAGAATCTCGTACGGCGTCGTATTGGCGAGCCGCGCATGTTCCATGGCATCAACCGCGAGTTTTCCGGACGATCCCAGCAGAACGACTTCATCGCCGACCGCAACGCTTGGAATGTTGGTCACATCCGCGAGAGTCAGATCCATTGAAATCCGGCCCACGATTGGAGCATGGTGATCGCGAATAATCACCCGCCCGCGTGAGGAGAGTTGGCGATTCAATCCATCGGCGTATCCAACTGGCAGCACCGCGATGGTTGCATTGGATTTCGTGACGTAGGTTCCGCCGTATCCCAGGGCCTGATTCGCAGGCATTTTGCGCAGGGAAAGAATTCGCGTCTTCCAGTTCAAGACTGGAGCCAGATCTAACTCTGTGGTCTGGTCCGCGACCTCTTTTCCATCGCGCTCAAACGGCAAATGATATCCGTAGAGCGCGATGCCGGGCCGGACCATATTGTAAAGAACCTCTGAACGCGCGATGACCGCGCTGGTATTGGCGGCATGGACCAGTGGAGGATTGAATCCCGCATCGCTGAGCAGCATTCGCGCTTGAGCGAACCGCTGCAACTGTTGCTTCACCGAGACGGCATCCAAAACTTCGGAGGATGCGAGGTGCGTCGAAATTCCCTCAAGCACCAAGTGCGAAGACGCCTTCAATACCTTGCAAACCGCAGGCAGGTCTTCCATCGCCGCACCGAGTCGCCCCATGCCGGTGTCCACTTTTAAGTGAACTGGGAAATCAGAAATTCCGCGGGCCGCGAAATTGAGAGATTCAATTTGCCCCGCTTCCCAGACTGTCGGCGTCAGCCGGAGCCGGACGATCTCGGGTTCTTCTCCGCGCCAGAATCCTGTCATCAATAGAATTCGAGTGTGAATTCCAGCTTCCCGAAGAGGAATGGCCTCATCTAGAGAAGTCACACCCAACCAACTCGCGCCCTCTTGCTCAATAGCACGGGAACATTCGACCGCGCCATGTCCGTAGGCATCGGCCTTTACCACCGCACATACGGTGACTGCATTCCCCACGTGGCGTTCGACGGCGCGGAAATTCTGGCGAAGTTTCGACAAAGAGACTTCGGCCCAGGTTGGTCGCGTGGCGATACGCGTTTCCGCCGGAGTGGCAAAGGTGCTCACAATGCTGTGATTATATGGTGCAAGCGGCTGCCAAGAAGATTACCGGAGTGCCGGTCTTGATTCGGTTCTGTCGTACACTGCTAAGTCTTAGGTGGGGGAATTTTCGGCGCGCATTGTCTGCGAGGATCAATTGCCGGGTTTCTCTCCAGTTGTGCTGACAGAATGTCCTTCAGGGGAATATTCACATGACAACTTCCGCATTCGCGCCTTCTCGGGATCTCGTTATGCCCAATAGTGAGCAGGTGGGCAGCCGCCTGATTTCGTTGGATGTCTTACGCGGCCTCGCAGTGGCGGGAATGATCCTGGTAACGGACCCTGGAACCTATAGCGCGGTCTATTGGCCCCTGCTTCATTCCCAGTGGAACGGCGTGACTCCCACAGACATGATCTTCCCCGCATTTCTTTTCGCGGTGGGTATCGCAATCACTCTTTCCTTTTCTTCGCGCATTCGCCGTGGATACAGCACTGCCAGGCTGGCGCGGCATGTCCTGATCAGAAGCGCCCTCCTCTTTTTGATTGGCTTGGCCATCAACGGTTTTCCGGATTACAACCTGCATACAATTCGCATTCCCGGAGTGCTTCAAAGAATTGCCCTTTGCTACCTCTGTGGTTCAATCTTATATCTGGGCATTCTCCGTGCGTTCGGAGGCGAATCAACATCGAGAAAGCCGAGAGTTGCCGTTCTCGCGAGCATTACAATCCTTCTTCTGGCTGGCTATTGGCTGCTGCTGAAGTTAGTCCCAGTACCTGGTTTTGGACCTGGAAGGCTCGATTCTCTTGGAAATCTTGGCGCCTACCTGGATCGGTCCATCTTCGGAGTTCGCCATCTTTGGGCTTACGGCACAACTCCCGGCTATGGCGTGACCTTCGATCCGGAAGGATTGCTGTCCACCATTCCGGCGATTGCGACATTGCTGATTGGCATCCTTACCGGAGAATGGTTGCGAACAGACCGCTCACCGGGCCGCAAAGCGTTGACTTTCGCGGGCGTGGGCCTTGGGCTCGCAATCACAGGCTACCTGCTCCATCCTCTACTGCCCATCAACAAAAAACTTTGGACGAGCACTTTCGCACTTTTCAGCGGTGGCGTAAGCCTCGTCTCATTTTCTTTTTTATATTGGATTCTCGACATCAAGCGTTGGAGATGGTGGACGCCTCCTGCGCTTGTATTCGGCACCAACGCAATCCTTGGCTTCGTGCTGTCCAGCGTCATCACGACTTTGACAGACACCATCCACATAACGCCGGAAGGCGGTTCCGCAATCACGTTTCATACGTTCGCCTACCGCTATGGTTTTGCGACATGGCTTCAACCTCTCCATGCCTCGCTTGCATATGCGATCGCAATAGTGATTCTGAATTTGGCTTTGATCTGCCCTCTCTATCGCAGGCGAATATTTCTTCGTCTTTGAGAAGGCTTCCCAATTTTTCGCGCGAGGAATCGCTTTTATGGCTGCAAGAAACAAGCTTGGCCCGCGACCGCGGGCTAGTTTCTGGACTCTCAACCAGCTCGAAAGTCCGCGATCTTTTCATCAGGACGGAATAGAATCTGCGGCGTTTCGCCAGTCGTTTCGAGCGCTTTGCCGGCGATCTGTTCGATGTCTTTCCGAGACCAACCAACGCTGGACACTTCGATTTCTCCATCTTGCGCGATCCAGAAAATACTGGGGACATTCGTAAGTCCGTAGGCGTTGGACACGGGAAATTTATTGATATCGTCGAGCAATACCGGAAATGTGACATTGAACTGCTTGACGAAGGCGGCGGTATCTTTCTTATCGTTTTGAGAAATGCCGACGAGAGTAACGTTTCTTCCACCGTAATTTTTGTAAATCCGATCCAGAAAAGGAAAAGCATACTGGCAGACCGGGCAGGAAACTTTGAAAAACGCGGCAACCACTGGACCGCCGGCGAGCGCATCCCGAAGCGAAAAATCCTTTCCTGCCATGGCTGGCAGATTGAAGTCGGGCGCTTTCTTCCCCGCCGTAAGAGTGGTCATGTTTGGTCCTCCGAAAATATTCTTAAACCATTTCATAGCGACATTCTGGCCTTTCGATGTTAGATGATCTTCGCAGCCCGGAGGATTTTTCTGGCGAGTCCCGTGAGAGGAAGGGTTCCAACGCGGTTGTTCTTCACCCATGTTCCGGAAGATTGGACTGAAATCGGTTCTCGCAAAACTCGCACTTTATAGTCCGTGACCGTTATGGAATGACGCAAGCTGAGAATTGGTGTCGTCGCGATATTGCCCGCGGCGGCCTGTGGCAACTCCCACATCCCTGGCATCAGCGAAGTTTCTTGCGGTCTCTTGATCAGGAAGACTGAACCGTTCCGGCAATTCAGAGCGTACGAAATTGTTCGCTTCTTCTGGGGAGTTTTGTTTGCGATTCCCGAGAGAGGACCGCGCGTGACGCAGTGGGCGGTTACGGGGCAACTTGCGCATTTGGGTACTCGTGGCACGCAAACCAACGCACCTAATTCCATTAGGGCCTGATTGAAATTCCCAGGATTTTCGTGAGTCAACAATCGTTCGGCGGTTTGCCAAACTTGACGATCTGCCGCGGGTTTTCCGATCAGTCTTTGAAGAACGCGTCGAACGTTGCCGTCCACCACGGCAACCGGCTGACCGTATGCGATGCTCGCGATGGCCGCACTGGTGTAGGGTCCGATTCCGGGAAGCGTCATCAACTCTTCCCGATTGTTGGGAATCTTTCCAGCAAAGTTTTTTACGGTTTTTTTCGACGCGGCGTGCAGCGTGCGAGCTCGACGGTAATATCCGAGTCCGCTCCAGGCGGCTAAAACTGAGGATTCTCGTGCGGCGGCCAATTTGTGAACCGTAGGGAAACGCCGCAAGAATTTGTGGTAATGCGGGATGACTGCCGTGACCCGAGTTTGCTGAAGCATAATCTCTGAAATCCAGATTCGATAAGGGTCCTGGGTTCGACGCCATGGCAGGTCGCGACGATTGAGTTCGTACCAGGCCAGCAACTTCCGCTGGAACAACTTCCGTTGCCTTGCGTCATCTATCCAGCCGTTGCCCATAGCGGAGATATCCGATAGCCCATGGTTGGGTGGCTCGCATTGTACGTCTGCCGGAACCGGTCCCCCAAACGCCGAGGCTGCCGGGTACCTCGGTAACTTGTGTGAGTTACTTGCCCGATATAAACATTCCTTATGTGGGAATTGGTCCTGCTGGCACGCTGAGCGACCCTAAAATCAGCCAAATAGTGTTTCGGAACCTCTGGCTCGACCTATGATTTAAGCGAGGAAATTCATGCATTCAAAGAACTGGGCCATACTGGTTCTGCTTTTGTGCTTATCTCTTCTAGCCGGCTGCGGCGGCCCTCCGGGCTGCCCGGGTGGCGTTTTCGTCACTGGAGGTTGCGCCACCAGCAACGGCGGTGGCGGCGGGAACCTGGGCCAGGGCGGCGGCGGTGGCGGAGCTGTATCAGCGCCGGTGCCAGTTGCCGTTGTGGCCAATCAGACAACGATTGCGAACATTGCGGTTGTAGCTCCTGTTTCGGGCACACCTCCCAACGTTCAAGCCGTCGGCGTGGATTCTAACGGATTCGCATTTGCAACTGGCGGGCTTGCGCATCAGGGTGAAACCGCTGGAATTGTCACGCTTTTTGGGCCGGGCATTACCGGCAGCATGACGGCCAGCTTTTCCGGACCCTCGGACATCACGGTTACAAATATTAGTGCTGTGACCGCGACCGATGGAACGCCCGGCTTACAGTTCGACGTCGCCGTGGCGAGCACAGCCGCGCTCGGGTCCAGGACTTTAATCCTTCAAAATTCGAGCAACGACATCACAACATTCGCTGGTGGAATCGAGATTATCCCGTGAAGAAAAAAACGATTTATTTGACGCTTTGTGCCTTGATAGCGGCATGTCCCAGTTTCGCGACTACGGTGATTCCGCTCTCGGTGGAGAACCTGACGGCGATCTCCAGCCATGTGGTTGAAGGTCGCGCAATCTCGTCGTGGACGCAATGGAACGCCACCCACACGGTGATTTTCACCTATACCAAATTTCAAGTGCAGCGCACATTAAAGGGAGAGGTTGCGGCCACAATGATTGTCCGTCAACTCGGCGGCACTCTTGATGGAACCACCGAGAAAGTCGCAGGCGTGCGCCAGTGGAAAATCGGGGAACAGGCGCTCCTTTTTCTGCGGCCGGGCGAGATCCGCGATGGGAGCCTGGTTGTGACGGGTTTGATGCAAGGCAATTTTTTGATCTATCGAGGTCCTACCGGCGAAAACCTGGTCTCCAACGGCGCTCCGAATGTCTCAGCTTACAAAGCGAGCACCGCGCCGATTACAACCTATAGCGGAAGTGCCATGCGGTTGCAGGAAATGGAAGGCCGCATTCAGAAGGCGGTGCAGCGATGAGGACCAAGACGAGGACCAAATGGATGGCGATTGGCTCGCCCTTAGCGCTCTTAGCTCTCTGGGCGACAGCTTTCATACTGGTTGTTCCCGCCCACTCGTACCTTCCCATGGGGACGGGGAGTGGCGCGACATTTACAGATTCGACTTGGGCGCAACCGCCTGCGTGGGTCATTAATCCTACTGTTTCCGGCGCGAATATCGCCGGCACGCCCGCGGATGTAACCAACATTATGCAATCGTCATTCGCAACGTGGATGGGTGCTCCTGATACGCATGTGGTGGCAACTTTTGCAGGGACCTCCACCGCGACCGGGCCGCAGATTAATGAAAACCTTGTGTGCTTCACTTGCGGCGGAGTTGACTTCAGTCAAGACGGAACCCTGGCGATAACGCTGATTAATTTCGATGGAAGCGGGAACATCACAAACGCCAATATCCTGTTCAATCCGAATGCTTCGACAGGCGCCGTTTCCGGGCAGCCCATCTGTTTTACGACCGGTGACACGAATTCCACGTGTCCTACGAGCGGCAGTGTCCAGGAGGATTTGCGCACTGTTGCGACTCACGAGATCGGCCACTTTTTCGGCCTGGATCACTCGGCAATCGTGGACGCAATCATGTTTCCCTTCGCGCCTCCATTCCTACAGACTTTGAGCTATGACGACGTGGCGGCGATTTCATTGTTGTATCCCGATCCAAATCCGGCCGTTCCCACTGGAAGCATTTCGGGTAAAGTCACTCTAAATAATACCGGCGTATTCGGCGCCCATGTATTCGCCGATTCAACCACTGCGTCGAGCCCATTTTCTGGTTTCGCTCTCATTCGAAAGACACCCATAAGCGCATTAACGTTTCCCGATGGAAGCTACTTGATTACAGGGTTGCCGCCCGATACTTACGTGGTGACGGCTGAACCGTTGGACGGGCCAGTCAACGATCCAAACGTAAGCTGGGCTTTGGAATGGGGACAGCCCGCGGTTCAGACCAACTTCACCACGCGCTGGCACTAAGGCCTGAAAACGCCGAACCAGTCAGCTTGTGCTGAGCGTGTCATATGCGGTTCATCCTGATTGACCCTCCGCTGCCGGCAGGAGAATAATGTCCTTGATTGGTTTCCGCGAAACAACTCGTGGGTGCTTTTGCATCCACAGATTCGAGCGGCCTTCATGACAGATTTTAATCGCAAGGTGGAAGAGACTACAGCGCGCGTAAACAAAACAATGTCCGAGGCCACAGACCGCCTGGAAAAAGAGTCCGCGGAGCTGATCAAATATTTGAACGAGGAAGTGGTGCCGGCAGTACGGCAACATTCCACCAAAGCTTTACGCACCGCCGCGGAGAAGCTCTCCCATCTGGCCGACTATATGGAGCAATGGTCTTCTGGCCGCCGATGAAGGTTATCAGCGGGCGGATTCTATTTGCGCTGGTGTTTTGTACCATCTTCACCAGTTGTAGCCGTCACAAGACCGCGAGCGTGGCTATCCCGGACGCGCCGCCTCCATCGGCCGTCGAAACGCCGGACACTTCATCGGCCACGCATTCCGCCGCACATTCCGCCGAGCAAGCCCCAACGGCGCGGTCGAATGGAACCGACGACTCCGAGGCTGATCTCGAAGCGCTCCATTTGCCTCCTGATGCGAAGCCTATTTTTGTGGAGACCGGCATCGCCAGTTGGTACGGCCCTCCATACAACAACCGCCGCGGGTCGGACGGGAAGATTTACAACATGAACGCAATGACGGCGGCGCACCGAACGCTTCCGCTCGGCTCAATTGTGCGGGTTACGAATCTGAAGACCGGGCATTGGGCGATCGTGCGGATTACCGATCGCGGTCCGTTCATTGAAGGACGCATTCTCGATCTGTCGCTGGCGGCAGCCAAAAGAACGGACGTTCAGCGCGCGGGCCTCGCCGAAGTTCGAGTGGAAGTACTCGAAGCTCCGGTGGCGATTAATAGCGGCGGCCGGTGGGCTGTTCAAATTGGAAGTTTTGAACAGCAGGAATCCGCGGTAAAGCTGGCTGATCAGATTTCGCGGAGATATCGCACGGCTAAGGTCTCCAGCTTCAGCAGTCCGGTCGGAGACTGGTGGGTCAGAGTTCGTGTTCTTCATGACGACCGCGTTCGTGCCCAGGAAATTGCGCGAGATACGGAATTTGATCGCGGAAAGATTTTTCTGGTGCGATTGGATTGAGATAGCCCCTGCCCACGTAGGGACGGGTGCCTTCACCCGTCCGGCGGAGCGAAGCTCCGCAAACTGGTGAGACGAACCTGGTGAGCTATTCGCTCACCCACCCAGACGAGGGCGTCTGGGTCTACGTGATTAACTTGCGAGGGGCAATACCGAGATTTGTGCGTCTGGCTTTTTATATTGCATGCATCCGAGCCATTCGACCAGTGCAGTCATCCGCTCATAGCCTTCCGCCACGCTCATGCTGCTGACTCCGGCGCCGGGTATCAACATCGCCAGACGAAGTCTCAGGACGCATTGCAGGGCGTTAAGACGGAATCGGATCGCATTGTTGGCCAGCCTTTGACCTGCTGCTGCCACGGAGGGATTCGGGCTATGCCGCGCGGCTTCGCCGAAGCGGTTCAATATCGCCGCATTGCGTGAGGCACAGCTAATGTACTCAACCGCAGCCATCAGGCGCTCGCGTTGAACCGCGCGAAACTGCGAGCGTTCCAGTGCCCTGCGAAGGAACTCTTCGTCGCGACAGTCAATAAGATTGCGAAAGGCGTTTATATCTAACGGTTGCATCTGCTTCCGCAAATTCGCAAGATTCGCGGGAGGCTCGGCGCGTCCTTTCGCCAGGAACAGAACCGCAGCCAACGAAAGAAACCCAGCCAGCACGAGGATGAGGGTAATAATCATCTGGTTAAGAGACTCTCCAACTCGTGGTTCCATGCTTCTAGATCATTGTCGGGAACATTGTCCGGGATGGATGCCGGCCTTCGTTCAGGAGTGAGCAGATAGAACAGCCAAATGAGAACACAGCAGTGATAGGTGGCCATGTCGAAGAGATCAAGCGTTAGATGTGCGGAGTATCCGACCTGAGCCCGCATCGCTGTCGTTGCCAGTTCAAGACTACAGAGAATACCCATTCCGAGAGCCATCGCGAAAACGAACCTAGTCCACGTCAGTCTTAAATAGGATGATAATAAGAATAAGGAAAGTATTAATCCGCAGAGGACGATGTTTACGCTTCTTTCGAGCACGTGGAGGCTGAACCATGTCGAGTCAGTATTCGAGGGATGGCTGTAGACAGCGAGGGAAAAAGCGATTATCAAAAAGCTAACTGCCGTCCAACGAAATAGGGGCCTCTGCACATTATGCAAAGCGGCATGATTTGCGAAAACGCTGGCGAAAATCTCACAAACAATCCCGAATCGTAGCGCGGCGTATATGCCGCCCGCGAGGGAGTAGGACTTGAAGTATTGGGCATGAAAGTGACCAACGAGGAACAACGCGACAAAACTAGTTAGACTAAAAGCAATGTACGCCGTGAAAACGGGAAACTTGCTGAAAATCTTCCGCTTGAGGAGCAAGGCTAGAATGATGACCAGCAACACATGAGGAGCGATCCATAAGTAATAAAACAGCAGATGTGAAGGAGGAGTCATGGGGACACCGACCGCGCCATCAGGATATCCCCACAAGCCGCTCTCACGGAAGAGTTATTTACGCCCCGGCGTGCGCAATTGAACTTTGGTCCGGGGGGATGGTCGGGTTTCCATCCGTCGCCACAAGACTGGTAGGCGGGATGGTCGGGTT
>PNAR01000525.1 GCA_003169715.1 Acidobacteriaceae bacterium
CATCCCGAGCTTGCGAGGGATCTTGCGTGTAGCGGATACGCGCTAAACACACAATCAAATGTGCTGCACGAGAGATCCTTCGGGATAATGTCGAAATAGGAATTTGTTCAAACTGAGCCGTCTCTATTTGTTTCCCGCCCTTGTGTCTGAATATCAGACATGCTGTATAATCAGACAATATGGAATCGGCGACGGTAGGCAGGCGTGGCGTAATGGTGATACCCGCAAGGTTGCGCAAGCGGTTTGGCCTCGAAGAAGGCAGCATTGTGACCGCCGAGGAAACGGACGACGGCATCCTTATTCGGCCCGCAGTGCTGGTTCCGGTGGAAAGATATAGTCCTGAGCGAAAAGCGGAGTTCCTACTCTCAACGGCCACTACCAGTGCCGATTACCATAAAGCGCGAACATCTGTCCGGAAGCTGGGTCTTGATCCGGATTCAATTCCGCATCAGCGACCGGTCTAAATGGACCGGCTGTTTCTTGACGCCAATGTTCTATTTTCGGCCGCCTATCGGCCCGACGCAGGCCTTCTCCGGCTCTGGAAAATCAAGGACGTTCTACTGTGTAGTTCGCGCTATGCGCTGGAGGAAGCAAGAATCAACCTGGACGAGGAAGATCAGCGAACCCGGCTCACGAAGCTGTCGGCGGCGGTTCGGTTGTTCGATGCGGGACAAAGAAAACTTCCGCGCGGTGTTTTCCTGCCCGATAAAGATGTGCCGATAGTACTTGCTGCAATAGAAGCGCGAGCCTCTCATCTACTCACCGGAGACATTCGGCATTTCGGCCCATATTTTGGTAAAAGGATTGCGGACATTACGATTGTGCTTCCTGGAGAGTATCTCAGAGTTGAAGTTTAGAATTTTATCGTAACCGTTCAAAAATCTCGGTGCCTCCGTGTCTCCGTGGTACGCATCATGTCGGCGCCATGGGAATGCGAATGTCCGCCCGGGCGGCGAATCCGCTCGCTTCTTCATATCCCGCGTCGGCGTGGCGGATGATTCCCATGCCGGGATCGGTCGTCAGCACGCGCTCGATTCGTTTCGCCATCGCATCGGTTCCGTCTGCAACGGTCACTTGACCTGCGTGCAGCGAATATCCGATGCCGACACCTCCGCCATTGTGGATCGAAACCCACGACGCTCCCGCCGCGGTATTCAGCAAAGCGTTCAATAGAGGCCAATCGGCGACCGCATCGCTTCCATCTTTCATGCTTTCGGTTTCGCGATACGGAGACGCTACCGAGCCGCAATCCAAATGATCGCGTCCCATCACGATGGGCGCTTTGAGTTTGCCGCTTTTTACCAGGTCATTGATGGCTAATCCAAATCGCGCCCGCTCGCCGTATCCGAGCCAGCAAATTCTTGCAGGTAATCCCTGAAACTTAATCCGCTTGCGCGCGAGCCCGATCCAGCGGTGCAAAATTTTGTTATCTGGAAAAAGTTCCAACACTAATTCATCGGTGACATGAATATCGGACGCCTCTCCGGATAAAGCTACCCAGCGGAATGGCCCACGTCCTTCGCAGAAAAGCGGCCGGATATATTCGGGAACGAATCCGGGAAAATCGTATGCGTTCTTCACCCCGCGCTGAAACGCAAAGGTGCGAATGTTGTTCCCATAATCGAACGTAACCGATCCCATCTTTTGCAATTGCAACATTCCTTCAACGTGGCGGGCGATCGAATCGAGTGATCGCTCCTGATATCCCTCAGGATCGCTCTGGCGCAATTCTGCCGCTTGTTGCAGCGTCATGCCATTGGGGACGTAACCGTTCAGCGGATCATGCGCCGAAGTTTGATCGGTAAGAATATCGGGCACGACCCCACGCTGAGCGAGTTCGGGAATAATGTCGGCGCAATTCCCTACCAGGCCAACGGAGATATTTTCTTTTTTTCGGATCGCGTTCTTCAGAATGCGCAGCGCTTCATCCAAAGTTGTAACCATGAAGTCGCAGTATCCAGTCTTCAGGCGCCTCTTGATGCGATCAGGGTCCACATCAATTCCGAGAAAAGCCGCCCCCGTCATGGTCGCCGCCAATGGCTGAGCGCCCCCCATGCCTCCCATACCGCCGCTCACGATCAGCTTGCCTGAGAGATCGCCGCCAAAATGTTTTTCTCCCGCGGCCGAAAATGTTTCGAACGTGCCTTGCACAATTCCCTGCGAACCGATGTAGATCCACGACCCCGCCGTCATTTGTCCGTACATCATTAATCCAGCGCGTTCCAGTTCGTTGAACTTCTCCCAGTTGGACCAGTGTCCAACCAGGTTGGAGTTGGCGATCAGCACTCGCGGCGCATACTCGTGAGTCTTGAATATCCCCACGGGCTTTCCGGACTGCACAAGTAAAGTCTCATCGTTTTCCAGATTCTTTAACGAGGCAATGATCGCGTGATACGCCTCCCAACTGCGCGCCGCTCGCCCCGTTCCCCCGTAAACCACCAAGTCTCGCGGACGCTCGCCGACTTCTTCGTCGAGATTATTCATCAGCATCCGCATGGCCGCTTCCTGCTGCCAGCCCTTGCATGTGATCTGATTTCCTCGCGGAGCACGAATAGGAGTGTAGGCGGTGGAATTTATTTCGGTTTCGAGGAGCATGGGCTAATGGTAGTGGTTTGGTGAGGGGGAATCAAAAGGGAGGTTCACTCGATCCCTTGTCATTCCGAATCGGCTTCAGCCGGTGAGGAATCTGCTGTTCCGTCCCGAGCAAAAAACAGATTCCTCGCGGACTATCGTCCACTCGGAATGACAATGCAAGGGAAGGACAGTGATGCGTACGAAGAGGCATGGCACTTAATGCGAGGCGAACCACTCGACCAGGAAACAGGACGGAGCGAAACCTCGTGCCTGCCAACTGAAAACTGAGAACCGAGAACTGCTACTGAATCAATCCGCCGTTGCCATTCGGCTCTTCTTCTGGCGGGATCACTACCGCCGCCGCGACCCGGTCTCCCGCTTCGACGTTCAGCAAGCGGACGCCTTGGGCAGAGCGCCCAGTCTCGCGAATTAATTTCGATTCGATGCGGATGATCTTGCCGTACTGGCTGATCAGCATGACCTCAGAATCTTCCGCGACCTGGGAGATGCCGACAACTTTGCCATTGCGTTCGGTGGTTTTGACATTGATGACACCGGAACCTCCGCGCGACTGGAGACGATATTCGTCAGCAGCTGTACGTTTGCCGTATCCGTTTTCCGTTACGGAGAGAATCAAGTCGCCTTTGACGGCAACCTCTTCCGGCTCGCCTTCCTTGTGTACCTTGGGCGCACCAGGTTTGATAGTCGTGGCCATCCCAACGATGTAGTCGCCCTTGTCGAGCTTCATGCCGCGAACGCCGCCGGCGTTTCGGCCCATGGAGCGGACATCGTTTTCGTCGAAGCGAATGGCTTGCCCGTCGTGCGATGCGAGGAAGACGATCTGGTGTCCGTCAGTGATGCGGACGGCGACCAGTTCATCATTCTGCTCGATGCTGATGGCGATAATTCCCATCGAGCGAACGTGGGAGAAGTCTTTTAGCTCAGTCTTCTTCACGGTTCCGCAACGGGTCACGAAGAAAATGTAGCGGCTCGTCTCTTCTAAATTACGCACGGCGACCATGGTGCGAACGGTTTCTCCGGCCTGCAATCCGACGAGGTTGCCGACATGTTTGCCTTTACCGGCGGCGCCGACATCGGGAATTTCGTACACTTTTAGCCAATAAACACGGCCTGTATTGGTGAAAATCAAGATGTAGGCGTGCGTCGAAGCGATGAAAAGATGTTCGACGAAATCTTCGTCACGGGTTTTCATGCCCATGCGTCCGGTGCCGCCGCGACGCTGGTTGCGGTAGGTGCTGATCGCGGTGCGCTTCATGTAACCCGTATGGCTGACCGTGACCGCCATTTGCTCGTCGGCGATGAGGTCTTCGAGTTTGATCTCTGCGGCTTCGTCTTCGATAACAGTACGGCGTTCGTCGCCGTAAAGTTTTTTGACCTCTTCGAGTTCTTTGATGATGACGTTGCGGAGTTTCTTTTCCGAACCGAGAATGGATTCGAATTCGCCGATATTTTCGCGGACGGTCCCCAGTTCCTTGCTGATCTCATCAATCGAGAGCCGGGTCAAACGATGCAGTTGGAGTTCGAGGATGGCATCGGCCTGAATAGTCGTGAAAGGCTTTTCAGGATCGAGCTTCGGAGCGCGGCCGGTTACGTTGATATCAATCTTTTTCCCGGCAAAGTACATCGCCAAACTTTCGCGGGCCTCGGCGCGGTTCCCACTGGCGCGAATGATCGTGATGACATTGTCTAAATGATCGAGCGCGGTTTTGTAGCCTTCGAGAATGTGCTCGCGTTCTTTCGCCTTCATCAACAGATAGGCTGTACGGCGGCGCACGACGTCAACGCGATGATCAATAAAGTGCTGGATGGCCTGGATCAGCCCCATCTCTTTGGGTTGATTGTTCACCACGGCGAGGAAGATCATACTGAAACCTTCCTGCATCGAGGTGTGCTTGAAGAGCTGGTTGAGCACGATCTGAGGTTCGGCGCTACGCTTGAGTTCGATGACTATGCGCATTCCGTCGCGATCACTTTCGTCGCGAATGTCGGAAATATCATCCACAACTTTGTCGTTCACCAACGCCGCGATGCGTTCGATGAGCCGCGCTTTGTTGACCTGATACGGAATTTCGGTGACGACGATGGCTTCGCGGTCCTTGTTGAAAGTTTCGATGCCGGCTTTAGCGCGCATCATGAAGCGGCCGCGTCCAGTTTTGTAGGCTTCGAAAATTCCGGCCTTGCCGTGAATGATTCCCGCAGTAGGGAAATCGGGACCTTTTACTATCTTCAAAATCTCCGGCAATTGCGTGGAAGGATTGTTCACCAGCATGATCGTGGCGTCCACAATCTCCGTCAAATTATGCGGCGGGATATTCGTCGCCATGCCAACCGCGATCCCGTTCGATCCATTAACAAGCAAATTCGGAATTCGCGTAGGCAAAACATCCGGCTCAATCTCATTCCCGTCATAATTCGGACGAAAATCCACCGTCTCCTTATCCAAATCCTCCAACAACGAACTCGCAACGCGCGTCAATTTGGCTTCCGTATATCTATCCGCAGCCGGCGGATCCCCGTCTACGGAGCCGAAGTTGCCTTGTCCGTCTACTAGCGGGTAACGCATCGCGAAAGGTTGCGCCAATCTGACTAGGGCGTCATAGACCGCGAGATTTCCGTGAGGATGGTATTTGCCCATGACTTCTCCGACGATTCGGGCGCACTTGCGGGTGCCGCGATTCGGCAGAAGTCCCATTTGCTGCATGGTGTAGAGAATTCGGCGGTGAACTGGTTTCAATCCGTCGCGTACGTCGGGCAGAGCGCGCCCGATGATCACGGACATCGAGTAATCGAGGTACGAGCGTTTCATCTCGTCTTCGATATTTACGGGTTGAATGTTCGCCGCGCCGGGAATGCCGCCATCACCAGGGGGCGGAGGAGGAGTCAGGGGAAGCTGGGGATCTTGGTCGTCAGCCATGTGTAGTGTTCTCTCAACTCAATCGCAAGTTTTTGGACTTAGAATCTTCGCTGGGTACTCTGTAACCAGCTGTATTTGTACTGAGTTAGGTATTTTTTGGATTGGTTTAATTATATCACGGACGGGGGTTAACGACTGGGCTGTTGACCTTCCCTCAACTGGACGGACGAGGCGTCCGTCCCTACGCGAGCAACGCTCCTACGCGCGCCAGACCCGCTGATATGCGTCGGCGGCTAACGGGGGCACTTGTTGGCGATGAGCGGCGTGGGCGTGCAGGTTAATCGAAGTTGCGGCCTGGGTTCGGCAGTTTCCATTCTCCCGGCGAAAATCTAAAGTGGAAACGCGATGCTCGCAAAGCGTGCAGAGGAAGAGCGTGCCGCCCTTCATCGGTCTTGTTGTGTAATATCTCACAGTTGTAATTGTAGGCGCATTCGTAGGAATCGAAACATAAAACCGCGTCTATGGATGCCCCAAAAAGGGATTTCGGAGTCACTTTAGTGCTTGATTCTTAGTGTCCACATAGAAGCTTTGCGATGGCCGCGTGCTCATCGCGAGACCGTTCACGGCTTCCACATAACGTTTTGTGACTGGTCACGTCTAACACAACATCTGTGATTCGATGCGACCGACTTTTTGTGCAGTTTGACTCCAGTAGGTAGAAAAGTTCGGAACAACGTTACGAGTCTTGCCGTATGAACAGAGTACCGACTTTAGATGACGTCCGGCGACAGAGGAGATTTATGGAAGTGATATTGCACAATCCGACGCAGCGGCCCGTTCCGGAGCTTGGCGATCCTCATTTGAAAGAAGTTTTGACGACGGCGCATAAGGAACTAAAAAGTCTTATGCATCAGCGGACCGAAATCATGAAGCGCATCGGCACGATTAAACAAACCATTGCCGGGCTGGCAAATATTTTCGGCGATGAAATTCTCAGTCCCGATCTGCTCGAACTGGTGGATCGCAAGAGTGCCGCGCGTCAGCCAGGATTTACCAAAGTATGCAGAATGGTATTGATGGAAGCCACAGTGCCGTTGGGAGCGCGGGAAGTATGCGAGCACATTCAACGCAAGACGCCCCCAGTGCTTCAACACCATAAGGATCCTTTGGCGTCCGTTACGACCGTATTGAATCGCCTTGTGGAATATGGCGAGGCTCGGAGTGTGGTGCGCGAGAACGGGCGCCGGGCGTGGCAATGGGTAGCGGAGCCCGCCATTGGCGGCTTTTGAAAACTTGCAGCATGGGCAGTTGTAGGGCCGACAATTTTTCTCTGGGATCCAGCAGACAGCGGATTCCTCACCGGCTGAAGCCGGTTCGGAATGACAACTTTAAGGGTTCTTCAATAGTCTAGATACGAACGTTCGCGGCTTCGATCAGCGATTGAAAGATGGCGCGGGAAGCTTCGTCTTCGTCCACCGAGCGCTCTGGATGCCATTGAACGGCTAATACGAAGTGATCTGGGGATGTGCCTTCGAGAGCTTCGATAATTCCATCTTGCGGGCAGCGGGCGGTGATACGCAAACCATCTCCGATTAAATCGGCGGATTGATGATGGCTAGAATTTACCGGAAGAATAGGTTTCTGTTGGGCGCTTATCAGGTCCGCTAATTTGGAGTGCGAAGCGATCTCGACGGTATGAGCAACGGGAATGTTGCGGCCAGCTTCGTGATTGACCGGCGACTCGATGTGCTGAAGTAGAGTGCCGCTGCGATAGACGTTCAGGATTTGCAATCCGTAGCAAATGCCTAGGATTGGCTTCCGCATGTTGTAGGCGTCCTGCAACAACAATTCGTCAACGGTATCGCGTTTGGCGTCGGCGTCTTCTGTTTTGGGATGGCGCGGCGCGTCATATTTTGCGGGATCAACATCGGCGGGGCTTCCGGGCAGTAAAACGCCATCACATCCTTCTATTAGCTTCATTATTTGGGCTGGTTCCTGGTCCAAAGGAATGCGGACGGCTTCGCCACCCGCCAGTTCGATCGCGTGCTCGTATTGCGGCAGGGAACGGTCTGCATATTCAGGATTGAGGGAGTGCGGCACCGGAATCGCTATTTTCGGAATGATCATGCGTGGGAGTGTCCGCTTACTCTTTCGATTTCGGCTAACGTCCTCGATTGCCGATAGTGACGAATTTCCATCGCGGTTGCGGAAATCAAAACGATGCTTCCCACAACGATTGCCGCGGGCAGCGCGATGTGCCTGTAGGCAGTCGCCATGTTCGTGGGAATCCCACGCAATCGGGAACCAATCACTACGCCGAGGATTCCTAAAAATAGACTCACGGCGAAGGAAAATAACGTCAGGATGAATGTGACGAGGAGAACCCGGGGAAGAATCCAAAACCACCGGGGACGGCGGGCGCGAGGCTTGTTGATCGAGGACATTGATTCAAGGTTACAACAGCGGTTCAGAGATATGTAGCGGGAAGTTCGAATGTCACCGCGGAAGAAATGGGTGGGTAGAGTCTGTATCTTACCCGGCGGGTAACTCACAGAATCATGAGAGACTCAGGTCAATAAAAGGGATGTCTTGAATCCCCACGGCTTTCACGCCTATTTCTGGACCGGCGACAAGTTGGAGATCTCCCCACGCTGTGACATCGGAGAACCCGTATACAACGTGACGAATCTTCGCGAAGGCGGCAGTCCACAAAACCGTCTTCGTATCGCTGCTACTAGCCGGAACGATATCAACGGCAAGGTATGCCTCCCAAATCGGCTTTTCCCGCAGCAACTATCGATAAATCGCCATATCACTCATTGACCGGGTTCTGAGTGCAATGGCCTGTTTACGTCAACTGCGAACTGGACGCCCTTCTGTCTAAAGGCCGCTGATCAGGCTCGCGTGAGAGAGTGCGACCAGGCAGGATGGGTGTACAATCTCGTCGCTCTTGAATTCAAAAAGGAGATTCCGGTTGATGACTCAGAACCCGACTGCACCGAACCAAGACCCTCCAGCCCACGCTGGCATCCTGCAGATCGTGAACGGTGCGTATGTTGCCGGCGCGGTGTCGTGCCTGGCGCAGCTTGGAATCCCCGACTTGCTCGAAAACGGGGCGAAATCAGCTGAGGAATTAGCTGCCCAAACCGGCGCTCAACCGGACGCGCTCTACCGCCTCATGCGCGCCACCGCTTGCGTTGGAGTCCTAGCGGAAGGGTCGGACAAGAAATTCTCACAGACGCCCATGTCGGCCGTTCTGCGCACCAACGCGCACCCCAGCCTGCGAGGGCTCGCCATCATGACCGGCCGGGAATGGCACGAGCGGGGATGGTCCAGGCTGGGATATTGCGTGCGCACTGGAAAGCAGGCACTCGACGAGATTTACGGCATGACCATCTTCGAGTATCTGAAGCACAATCCCGAGGAATCGCGGATTTTTGACAATGCCATGACCGGGCTTTCCAACATTGATGCCCCCGCTGTGGCCGATGCCTACAACTTTGCCGGCGTACAAAACATTGTCGATGTCGCCGGCGGCCACGGCCTTCTGCTGGCCACGCTGCTCGGGCGGAATCCGCACTTGAAAGGCACGCTCTACGAGGTACCCCATGTGCTGGAGGGAGCTAAAACAGGAGCCCTCAAGCCATATATGGACCGGTGTACGCTGGCCTCCGGCGATATGTTCTCTTCGGTCCCTGCAGGCGCCGATGCCTACATTATGAAACACATCATTCATGACTGGCCGGATGATGCCTGCGTCAAAATTCTAAAAGCCTGCCGCCAAGGCGTAAATCCCGGCGGAAAGTTGTTGGTGGTAGATTGCGTGATTCAGCCGGGCAACGACTTTTCTCCCGGAAAATTCCTGGATTTGCAAATGCTGATTTTCCCCAGCGGACGCGAACGTACTGAACCAGAATTCCGCAAATTGTTGGGAGCGTCGGGATGGAAACTCTCCCGGATCATTCCCACGGCGGCCGGGGATTCGATTGTTGAGGGAGTGGCGTAGGGTTTGGGTTGAGCGACTCTGGTGAAAGGGCCCGGCTTTTGGGCACTCAACCAAGAATGACTAAGCTGTTCCCGGAACGCTTGCAGAGCAACATGTGAAACGGGCGAGTCAATGAAAGCTGTGGAGTTGGCGGTATCTCAATAAGGATTGTTGTTGCAAAATCGCCATAGCACTCATTGACGCCTGTGACCGGGGTTTTGGGTGTAACGGCCTTTTAACCGCAGCTACTCGGCTCTGGGAACTGCTGCAAGCGGCCGGGGCGCGGCGGCCGATAAATTTCTCTTCTAATCAAGCGTTGATCTCGATTTGAGGAACAAGCCACAAGTTCCGCCGATTCGCGGCTTCGGAATGATACAATTTCGCAGTTCGATTGACCTTCTCCGCGCGAAACGAGTTGCAGTATGTCCACAAAGACTTCAGGCTTGCGCTGCGCTGCCCTGATCGCGTTTCTCGCTTGCATGCTCGCATGCGGAGGCGGCAGCAATACCACCGTAAATACTCCTCCGCCGACGCCACAGACTCTGCGCCAGGCCGCAACCGCCCACGGTATCAATGTTGGGGCGGCCGCGGATTCGCAATACCTGAGTGACTCGGGTTACGCCATGGTTTTGGGGACAGAATACAGCCAACTTCAGGCTGAGAACGAAATGAAATTTGGGATCATCCATCCCGGCGTCAGCACCTATGACTTCACCGGGGGCGACGCTCTGGTTGCCTTTGCCCAGTCCCACACCATGGCCGTGCGCGGACACACACTCGTATGGCACAATGAGGTCCCCACGTGGGTGACTTCCGGAGGCTATACCGCGCCTCAGCTTTCGACGATTTTGCAGGACCACATCACCAACGTGATGCAACATTACGCCGGCAAAGTCTATGGCTGGGATGTGGTCAATGAAGCTTTTAACGACGACGGCACTTTGCGAGACACTATTTGGTATGACCAACCGGGCATCGGCTTCGCCGGCCTGGGAACCGAGTACATCGAGCAAACTTTCCACTGGGCGCACGCAGCCGATCCCAGCGCCAAGCTTTATTACAACGACTATAACGCCGAGCCGCTCGACGCCAAATCAGACGCCATTTACGCCATGGCCAAGGACTTCAAGACCCGCGGCGTCCCCCTCGACGGAATCGGTTTTCAATTGCACATTGATCTGACTTTCGATAATCCCGCGACGCTTGCATCGTTGACCAGCAACTTTCAGCGCTTCGCCGCGCTCGGTCTCGAACTGCATATCACCGAACTGGACATCCGGCTCCAGGATTCCAGCTCCGCTTCCCTCGCCGCTCAAGCCAAGCTCTATGGCGAAATCGCCGCCATCTGCGTGCAGCAGCCCTCCTGCAAGGTCTTTCAAACTTGGGGATTCACCGACAAGTATTCGTGGATTCCGGGAGCCTTTCCGGGATGGGGCTGGGCCTTACCGTTCGATGCGAACTACCAAAAGAAGCCGGCGTACACCAGCATCCTGAATGCGCTGTAATCCCATCATCGAACCGAAGGGGCAGTGCGCAGCGCCTCGAACCGTGCAAAGAGTGGTCTGACACCGGATCTTGCTTTGAATCCTTGCCTGATGTCAGCCGACCCGCAGACGCAGTGCAGCTATTCGAGGCATCCGAGCACAACTGCCGAAGGGGTTTCTCTACCCGAGAAAGATATGCCGATAATTCTCGCGGGAATCACACCCATATCTCGCGAAAGGGCGAGACCCTTCGGCTACGCTCAGGAGCAGAGTCGGGGGCAACCGCGCCGACTACCGAAAGCTGCGTCTGCGCTGAACCATCCGAAGATCTGCACCATCCCATGAATTTGATGACGAGCACAGACAAACCAGGCATTGATCCCACTTACGCTAGAATAAGTCTTATGTCGCAAGTTACATCATCAGTAATCACGCGTTCTCCGGCGGAAGTTGTCCGGCAGTCTCCTGTAGCGCAGGCTCCGAATGGAATTTGCTTTGCTTCGTCGGGGGAAGTCTCGGTGGCGCCGTCGGACCTGGAGCGGATGGTGGCGGCGGTTCCCGACACGGCGGCGGCTGCTTTGCGCGGCAAGGCTTATTACTTCGTTCCGCTGACGGTGAATCAGGGCGACGAAACTGTGATTGCTGACCGTTACGATGTGGCGCTGAGCGACGATGCGGTATGTCATCGTAATCTGGAATTGGGCGATTCGCAGTGTGTGTTTATCTCGACCCGGTTGATGGATGACAAGTTTTCGGTGGCGTTCGAGTTCTACATCAACGTGGGACATGCCGTGGTCGAAAAGGCCGGAGTGTCGCGGGAGTTTGCGGATTTGGTTTGGAAACAGGCGGAGGGCCGCGTCCGCGGAGAGACGTCGCTGGATGCAACTGAGTCGCGCAAATTGGCGATGGAGCCAGGTCCAAGCGCCGAGAAGCATAAGAATGAATACTTCGCCGCGGCGTTTTCGGACGCGATCTCAATCTACCTGCTGTCTTTGTTTATAGATGTTGATTACCACGACTTGCGCGAGCGGGATTACACATTACTGGCGCCTGCCGCGATGGCGGAGCGGTTGCGGAAAGTGGCAGAGCTGTTTCCGCCGAATCCGGGATTTGAGTTTGCGGTGCATTATAAGAGGAGAGGGTGATTGCGCCATAGGTCTGCCGGGGATAGGGGTGCTTCGACTCTTTGAGCTTCCGCAAGCGAAAGCTCAACTTCGCTCAGCATGACATTTTTTTTCGTGCGGACGCGGCGCAATGGGAATTAGAACGGGCGGCTCAGCAGCAGGGAGCTATTTACCTCGTCGGAACCGATGCTTTCGGCGCGGGGGCGCCGCGTAACAATCCTTCTGTGCTTAGATCCTCATCAATGTCGGGCCAGTGAATTCCATAGCCGCCGCCGGCAATCTTCCAGTTCTTTCGCTGGGAAGGTGTTGCATTGAGGAGCCGGGGATACCAAACGAGAGGCACGGTTATAACGCGGCTGTCGCGCAGGTTCACGCTGACTGCGTCCTCGGTGAAATGCACGTCAACTACGCGCTCATCCGCCGTTGATGCCGAAAAACTCATTACCATGCCTCCATGAATCGGCTTCGGCCTGAGTCACGTTCAGAAATGTCATCGGATCGAATAACCGCCATCGACCCGAATCGTAGCACCGGTAACGAAGTCCGAAGCCCGCGAGGCTAAGTACACAGCTGTTCCGGCAAGTTCCTCGGGTTGACCCCATCGGCCAGCGGGGGTCCGAGCAAGAATTTCGTCGTTCATGGGCATTGTACGTACAGGCGCCGTCATGTCGGTTTCAATCCACCCTGGCGCGATTGCATTGACTTGAATGTTGTGCGGGGCGAGCTCAATGGCCATTGACTTTGTCAGTTGGATGATCGCTCCTTTCGCGGCGCTGTAAGAGGGGACGAGCCCAGATCCAAAAAACGAGTACATACTGCCAATGTTAATAATCTTTCCACCCTTATGACTAAGCATTGACCTGGCCGCGAGCTTCGAAAGAAGAAAAACTGCACTGAGTTGCGTCTCGATGACGCTGTCCCAATCCTCAGATTTTTCCTGCAACACACCGCCGCTCAACGACACGTTGCCTGCATTATTTACCAGGATGCCAATGCCGCCGAGCTCGCTCTCGACCCTGTTAAGCGCGGGCTCCAATCCGGCGCGATTGGTCACATCAACCCTCACAGCAACCGATGGAACACCGATTGCTTTCAACTCGGAAAGCACTCGCTGGTTCTTTTCGTCATTTCGGCCAAACACAGCGACGGCAGCCCCGGCTTCGGCCAATCCGAGCGCGATGCTGCGACCAATCCCACCGTTACCGCCAGTCACGACAGCGACCCGACCGGTTAAGTCAAATAATGCAGGCGTTTTCGCCAAGCGCTCCTCCCATAGAAGTAAAACCGATACGGCGTGACCGCAGCACCGTCGGCATTTTGGGATTCTATCAAGGTTCCGGCAGAACCGGGGACGCCCCGAAATGGCTTTGTGCTTTAATGCAGGGGCATGTCCGTCACCCTCCGTTCGTTCGCGAAGATCAATCTTGGGCTTTGTATTGGTGGGCTTCGTGCGGATGGGTTTCATGAGCTGCGGACTGTGTATCAGACGATTGCTTTGCATGATGTGATTCGCGTGCACGTTAAACGCGGTATGGGGATCGAGATTCGCTGCGAAGATGCGCGCGTGCCGAAAGATCAATCGAATACTTGCTATCGGATTGTTGAGCGGGCGATGGAATTGCTCGAAGTCCGAGGCCGAGCTGTGATTGAAATTGAGAAGCGGCTTCCGGTGCAGGGCGGGTTGGGGGGTGCGTCCGGCAATGCGGTCGCGGCTTTGATGGGGTTGGAGATTGCGTTGAAGAAACGGTTGTCGCTCGCTGATAAGTTGCGGATTGCCGGAGAAGTGGGGTCGGATTTGCCGCTGTTTTTGATTAGCGGGACGGTGCTGGGAACGGGGCGGGGCGAAGAAGTTTATCCATTGCCGGATTTGCCTCCGGTTCATTGTGTTGTGGGGTTGCCTGAGATTAGCGTGTCTACGCCGCAGGCGTTTGCGGATTGGGATTTGAGCTCGGGTGGCGCGGGCACTCTTGCCCGCGAGGGGTTGGCGAAAGAGCAGAGTAACAAACAAAATCCCGCCGAGCTGCGCTCGGCCTGGACGGGCAAGAGTGCCCGTCCCTACACGAGCAAAAGCCAAGACCTCCGTCCCCGCATGAAACAAAAACCTGCCGAGCGAAGCTCGGCCTTGACCCTTCGACTTCGCTCAGGGCAGGCTTACGAGGACGCCCGTCCCTCCATGAACCCCCCCGAATTGACCGGGTCTGATCCGTCCGATAGAATGAATGAGTTCAGCCGTAGGATTTCTGCTTGGTTGAGCAGTGCATCCGGTGTCCCTGTGGGTAAAGGCAGGGGCCGGGCCGAGACCCCGCTTCTCGACCTCGTCCGTACCGGGATTGGAAACGACTTCGAAAAGGTCGTTTTCCCAAAATATCCCGAATTGCGCGAGGCGAAGAGTGTGCTTGAGTGCGCAGGAGCGTTCTATGCATCGCTGTCTGGGTCAGGCTCGGCGATATACGGACTGTTTGAATCCGGGGCGGTCGCCAGGATGGCGGTTCGGAGACTGGCAGAGGTTGGCGTTAAGTCTGAGGCCAGTATGACATTGTCGCGTCCGCAATATTGGAAGAAGTTTCTAGTTTCAGGTTTCTAAGTTTCGAGTAGACTGAGGGCCTCTCAAGTTGTTTTCTCGAAACCGGAAACTCGAAACTTGAAACTTTATTCACTGGGCCGTCGACTAATGGTAGGTCAAGTGCCTTTGGAGCACTTTGTCTAGGTTCGAATCCTAGCGGCCCAGCCAGAAAACCGCTGCTAGCTTCTAGCCGCTAGCTTGAGCAGCAACCGGTTGAGTTTTGGCTAGGAGCCAGCAGCTAGGAGCCACCAGTCCCATGGCAACTCTTGCGACAGCGACGGAAAAGAAGGCTCACCTGATCCCTGATGAGAAAGACCGCAAGCCTCAGCGTGCCCGCGTGGACGAGAAATTCAAGATTTTCTGTGGCACTGCGAACGAGCCGCTTTGCGATGAGGTTTGCGCGTTCCTGGGAATGACTCGCGGGCAGGCGGTCATCACGCGGTTTGCAGACGGCGAAGCGTACGTTCAGATTAAGGAGAACGTGCGAGGGGCGGATGTTTTCGTGATGCAGCCGACGTGCTATCCAGTTGACGGCAATTTGATGGAACTATTGCTGATCCTGGATGCGCTTAAGCGGGCGTCAGCGCGGCGAATCACGGCAGTGATTCCTTACTACGGCTACGCGCGGCAAGATCGCAAGGATAAGCCGCGGGTGCCAATTTCTTCAAAGCTGGTGGCGGATTTATTGACTACGGCAGGCGCGCACCGGGCGCTGGTGATTGATCCGCATACGCCGCAGTTGCAGGGTTTTTTTAATATACCCGTGGATCATTTGTTCGCTTCGCCGGTGCTGGTGGATTATTTCAAAAAGCTGACTCTGCCGAATTTGACGGTCGTTTCTCCAGATGCGGGCGGTGTGGAGCGGGCCAGATTTTTCGCAAAGAAGATTGACGCCCCGCTGGCAATCGTGGACAAGCGCCGCGTAGAGATGAACGTGGCCGAGATCATGAACGTGATCGGAGACGTGGAGGGCCGCACCTGTCTGATCATTGACGATCTGATTGATACGGCTGGAACGCTGGTGAAGACTGCTGCGGCATTGATGGAAGCGGGGGCCAGCGCGGTTTATGCATGCTGTTCGCATCCTGTGCTATCGGGTCCGGCGGTGGAGAATATTTCGAAGTCGTGCATTCAGGAAGTAATCGTTACCAATACCATTCCGCTCACCGACGATGCGAAGGCCCAATCGAAGATTAAAGTGCTTTCCATCGCGGGATTGATCGGACGCGCGATTCAGTCCATTCACGAAGAAACATCTGTCAGTAAATTATTTTTGTAAATAGGATTCTTAAATTATGGCGACTGCAACTGAAACGAATCTATTAGAGGCTCAATCGCGGGAAGCGGGAAACAAGAACGATGCCCGGCGCGTGCGGCGCGGCGGCAAAGTGCCTGGAGTTCTTTACGGCGCGGGCAAAGACTCGCTTCCGGTCAGCCTTGATCCGAAACAGGTTTTGCGCATTCTTCATTCGCAAACCGGACACAACACAATTTTCGATCTGGCGCTGCACGGTGGCGAGCGGTCGAAAGCGATGATCGTGGATTGGCAGTACGAGCCGATCAAAGGCGCTCTCTTGCACATTGATCTCAAACGGATCGCGATGGACCGGGCGCTGACGGTGAAGGTGCCCATCATACTTAAGGGCGAAGCTGCCGGAGTCAAGCAGCAGGGCGGAATCCTGGAACAGATTTTGCGCGAAGTAGAAATTGAGTGCCTTCCTGCGGATATTCCGAGTTCGATTGAAGCGGATGTCAGCGAACTGGTGATGGGAAAAGTCCTGCGCGTTTCGGACCTTCCGCATGGCGAGAAGCTCACGTTTCTTACCGATGAAAATCAGCCGGTGGCTCACGTTGTCTCTGTCAAGGAAGAGGTTGTGGCTGCGCCGGAAGTGGTGGCTGCGGAAGCGGGCGCTACACCATCCGAGCCGGAAGTTATCAAGAAGGGCAAG
>PNAR01000043.1 GCA_003169715.1 Acidobacteriaceae bacterium
GCAGCCCGCCTGTAATGGAGTTCTTGTCGACTTCTGCGGAGTAATTGTCATCGATTCGCGCCCCACCGACAATGGTGTCGCCTTCGAGCTGTATGGAGCCGTTATCCTCGAGGCGCACTCCACCGGTTATACTGGTATTTTCGGCCTCAAAGTTTCCTTTCGCGGCGGCGCAGACGGCGCCGGCATCGCCGCCGTGAGTGGAATCGTCGACGTTTTCGATATCAACGCCCCCGGTGATTGTGTCACCAGCGCAACCGGCAGGAAGATCATCCTGCCCAAGACCGAGCACGACACAAGTCCCGCCCGTCACGTGAACACCACCGCTGATGCTGGAACCGCAGGCAAACAGCGTTCCGGATTCCATTTTTATGCCGCCCTTGACAATAACGCCCTGCAACACGCAATCACCACCCGTAACAGTTAGACCGCCAGTGATGATTTTCCCCGTAATTGTGCCGTTACAATTGGTTTTGGCCAATGCGCTGGTGGTTAAGAGCGCTCCCGTCAACGCCATCACGCCGAGTGCAAGTACGAACCGTTTCATAGCCAAATGTCCTCCTTCGTTCTATCGAGTTCCCAATCCTTCTCATGAGTATCCCGAATCCATTTAGCGCATGTGCAATCAAAAGTCCAACAAGACGCTCGAGTCTATTAATCCGACATATAGATATAGATAGGTGATTGCTCGACGGCTAAGAGAAAATTAAAAGGTCGATTGACCGCTGATCCTCGCATCGGAATAGCGTGCTTGTGCGGAGCGCGATATCAGATGGCGAAGTTTGCCCACATCTGCCTGCCATGATCTATCCGAGAGAAGCAAAAACTGGCAATGGTCACTACAGACAATATTAGAATACCGCAGCTCTTGACTCGAAGGTCTGGTTTATTCTAGCGTTCCGAACGACGACGGTTGCTTCGGACTCCGGGTTGGCCGGAGGTTTCAATCAAAATCGGGGGTGCGGGCGGAGATTTCAACCAAATGGGTGATTTGGCTGAGGTGCCCCTTTTTTCGCTCGGCCCGAGATTAACTCTCACACTGGTCTAAACGCTTCCAACCCGAGTTGAGATTCGCGCACATGACTTCTTTCCAGCCTACTTTATCTTTTGTATTTTTATTTATTGCCAGGTGTTCGCGAACCTTTGATACAGATACCCTAGTCTCGCTTTGATGCATCACTGCGAGGACGTTAGCCAGGACAAATTGACGATCGGATTGGACAGTCAATGATTCAGCACAAAGGAAGTTGCAACATGAAAAGGAATCGCATAACCAGAAAGAGCCTGAGCATCGCACTTTTCGTCTTTGCGGTCGGATCTGCCTTAGCGGCATCCGGGGCTGCATGGGCCAAGAGCGCCAAGACCAATCATACAACCAAGGCCGGGGATCCCACCCCCTTTAGCACCTGCAGGGTGCTCAATGGAGTCAATGTGCTCTACTCGCTCACGAGCAACATCACGGCCTCCGTAGGCAACATCACCGGGACGGGCACCAGCGCCTGTATTACTGTCAAGGGCAGCCATAACGGCTTGCTCCTCAATAGTCACACGATCACCGGTCCGGGAACGGGAGCCGGAGCGTACACTGGCATCAACATCATTGCCGACCACACCATGCTGGAAGGCTTTAATGCCACCGTGCAAGCTTTTCGGACGGGCATCCATGGTGGTGCCGACCATACTACGGGGGACGACTTTAACGTCGAAGCCAACGGTACCGGGCTGCTGCTGACGGGGAATGACCAAAGATGGTTTAATTTTTTTGCGGGTTCACTAACCGAGACAGCAAGCCCGAGTTCAAACGGGACCGGCGTTTCCCTCAACAATTGTGGCTCTTCGTGCAGCGTTGTGAACTTTGACGCTAGCGGCAATACCCTTGATGGAGTGGACGTAGTAAAGAGCGCAGACGCCGTTGTGGAGCTCTTCATCGCCGCAAATAATGGCGGAGACGGCGTCCATTTGGGCTATTCAGAAGAGGGTGAAGATTGCGTCGGCAACAGTGACGCGAGGGTGGCGAACGCGTTTTTCGGACCCGCAGTCTCGGGCAACGTCGGAGACGGGGTTTTCCTGGATACTAGTGAATCGGCCGCTCACGACCAGGTCACGACCGTGCATGCCACCCGCAATGGCAGATACGATCTCCATGACGCGACCACCAACTGCGGCAGCGGCCCCGCCTTCAATTTATGGTACAACAACGTCTTTACTACTTCGTTACCTGTGCGTAACGCTGCGACTGCGTGCATCGACTGACGGTCAGCTCGAGGCCTTGGTTCTTCATCGCTTTGCCGGCGACCTCCGCTGATTCACAGGATCCGCGGAGGCCCGGCCGAGCGTGATTTAATCACGGGCCGTGTATTCCTCGAAGCCTTCCTCAGTACCCGCCGCGAGGTGTCGCGATTAACGGGCCGTTCCTTCGCTCAAGTCGCGCAGGACGGCCTGCTTCACATCTGCGAGCGCGGAAAAATCGTCGGGCATCACCAACCGTTTGACGGGCACCCGCTCGGCCACGCGAGCGAGGAAATGGAACTGGCGTTTCAGCATCGCGGTGTCGGTAATATCGAATCTGTAGGCCGCTTTGACCAAGCCCATCAGAGCCTCTCCGGGAGAAAGTTCCTGGATCAGGACCCGGGGTGACCGTTTGTTCGATCGCGCGCGCTTGAGCAAATAGATGCGCGCGAGCCGGCGTGTGGTCGAGCAGAAGTCGGCGCGTCGGGATTGGTTTTTCCAGCGCGATTTCGTCGTATAGCCGGCGACCGGCTTCAAATTCCGCGAGATTGCGCCAACACCTCGTATCGAATCGTCCCAAAGCCGCAAGCCGGGATATCCCGGAAGCGCCATAATGGTCTTGCGTTCGGCAATCGCCAGGCAGTCGTCGCAGACCAACGGATAGCCCGACAGAACGAAGCTTGCCGCGAGCGGCGATTTGCCCGACCCTGCAAGCCCGGTGAATGCGCACATTCCCTGCTGCGTCGCGACAGCCGTGGCATGCAGCGCTTCTCGCCCGCGTAGGTTTACGACGAGCGGAAGCACCTGGTCGATCAGGAGATGACGGATGGTCTGAATAGTGGCGTCGCCGTTCGCGTTGCAACAGACGATCTCGCTTCCGAACCGGTCAACGACGAAGTCGGCGATATTAGGGAAGGAAAGTACGTAACCACTCTGAGTCTTGCCATAACGCAGCCAGGTTTTGCCGCCTGGCTGCCGCGATCTCAGATACCATCGGGGATCGAGGTGCAAGCGCTGAAGGCGCCGGAGAAGACTTACATGGACCACGCCTCGTCGCGGCGACGACTGCAGCATCGCGAGCTCAGGCAGCAACATGTCCGCGGTAATATGCAGCCCATAGGCGCGCCGATGGGAGTTTCGGATCCTCGTTTTGCTCAAATCAAGCTATGAGGCGCGCCCTCTCAGAGTATTCTGAGTGGAGACACGCTTGGCGCGATCGCCCCTTGAAGGCGGATCCGGCTCTGCCTTTCCGAGAGTTGTCGGACTCAACATTTCGGACTCACCTCAACATTGATGATGCGAGAGTGCCGGAAGTTCCTTACGCCATCCAACCTTCCACGGAGCCGGAAGTCAGATTCGCTACCAAGCCGCCTCCCAGCCAATCAAAGGCAGGCCTTCATGGTGCTCGTCCCGTCACCCGGTTCTTGGGAACCGCCGGATGCAGTGAGCTTGGCAACGTTGCCATATTCTATTAGACGGGGACGAACATAGCGCCGCTTCGCTCGCTCTTCTTTCTCTTTCGCCCGTTGTTCTGTGCTTTTAGTCATTTTCCTCTCCCGAAGCCGGTACAGGCGCCAAACCTATCAAGACCCGCCTTTGTTGTCAAGAAACAGCATATTTGTGGATTGCGTGGGCACACTAACATATTTCTTCGTTACGAGTGCCAAAACGTCTTGCGCAACTCGGATGGCCTCTTAGATGGTAAATAATCAATCCAGTGACCGGTCCACGTCAGGCGAAGCCTTTG